>JBDSIP010000288.1:0-14498 GCA_039917915.1 Thermoflexales bacterium | reverse complement strand
GGCGTCGGCGGGCATGGCGCGTTTCCGCACCGCTCGCTCGACCCGATCTGGCTGGCCTCGCAGGTGTTGCCGGCCATCTACGGGATCATCCCGCGCCGGCTTGACCCGACCAGGATGGCCGTCATTACGGTCGGCACCATCCACGCCGGGACGGCCAACAACGTCATCCCGATGAAGGTCGATTTCACCGGCACGATCCGCTCATTCGAGGAGGACACCCGCGCGCTGTTGCACAAGAGCCTCGCGGATGCCTTCTCAATCGCCCGGGCAATGGGGGGTGATTTCATCCTCAACCACCCCTACGGCTATCCGGCCAATATCAATGACCCTGAGACCGCCCGATACATCCGTGGGGTGGCGAGCGACCTTGTCGGCGCCGATCATGTCGAGACCGCTTTGCCAATGATGGCTGGCGAGGACTTCGCCTACATGTCCCGCAAGTCAAAGGGCGGCTTCATCAACATTGGGGCCGCGATCGGCGACAAGCCTCGCCCGCACCATCATCCCGACTTTGATATTGATGAGTCGATCCTCGCGACCGGCGCGGCGGTGCTGGCCGAGACGGCCCGGCGCTATTTGAACGGGTAGGGCGATCGCTGCAAGACCTCGCGGGTTTTCAAAACCCGCGAGGTCTCAGGGTGGGCGACTATTCAGTCAACTTGGCCAAGCCGTCCCAGCTCCCGGACAGAGTGAGTGATTCCGGCGGCGCCTTCGGCTCGCCGCCTAACTTGGAAGGGCTAACAAAACCCGTTTCCGAGACGGTATCCCCCGGCGAAGCCGGGGGATACCGTCTCGGGATAGCAGCAGAGATTTGGTCGATGCCGCGCAAACTGGAGAGCGCGTCGCTCGGCTTCGCCGCTGCTCTGAACGCGCCAAAACCCTATGGTAAGATTTAACTCGTTCGAGCCGAAGTGGCGAAATTGGCAGACGCGCTACGTTCAGGGCGTAGTGGGCTTACGCCCATCAGGGTTCAAGTCCCTGCTTCGGCATCTGCGTCGAGAGGCGCTCACAAATAGGGGCAAGGCATGGGCGGCACAGCGCAATAGCGCCGTGTACTACAAGCTTTGCCCCTATTTTCATAAATGACCATGACCAACACACCGATAACTCGCGCTGGACGCACACGCTCTGAAGCCGCGACCCCGCAGCCGCTGATTTGGGTGTCCCTCGCGCTCTTGGCCATTTCGGTGCCGCTTGTCTTCAACCTGATCTCACGGGCCGGCAACGAAGCGAAGACGTTGCAGGAAGTCGTGCGCATGCGGGAGGAGGTCCGCCTGAGCGAGATCCGGCGCGACCAGGTCAAGGCCGCCCTCAACTACGCCGGAACCGACGCCTTTGTCGAATACTATGCCAGGGCGTATCTTCGCTGGGCGAAGGCCGGCGACACGGTAATCGTGCCGTCAACAGCGCCCCCGACCCGAAAATGGTGGGAGGAGTTCGTCAAGTAACGGCGACAACCCTTCAGTTCAAGGAGAAAACCAACCTTATGTTTGGACGTGATAAGCAGGCCGCACAGCAGAAGCAGACCTACGCGAGTGGAGCCACAAACGCGGGCAACGCCTACGCTGCCCCTCAGGCCTCCTCCAGCAACGGCAAGATCGAGACCGTGATCGGGGCAAATTGCCGGCTATCTGGCAGCCTCGTCAGCGATGGCGGTGTGCGGGTGGAAGGCGTTTTCGAGGGCCAGATCCAGACGACCGGCAACCTCATCATCGCCGAAACCGCCAAGGTCTATGCCGAAGTGCAGGCGCAAAACGTTGTGATCTCTGGTGCGCTGAAAGGCAATATCAGCGCCAACCGGGTGGAGATCACCGAGACCGGCAAGCACTGGGGCGACATGGTGGTTAATTCGCTGCTGCTGAACGAGGGCGCCTATCATCGCGGCCAGACGAACATGAACGGCGACGTCGAGCCGCCCTTGATAGAGGCTCCAAAGTACACCGCCCATGCCTTGATCGCGGGCGAGATCGTCAATCCCTGACAGCCCGCCCTCTCCCACGCCCGTTGAACATGCTGACCGCCGCAGAAGTAGAACGTATTGCGCGTCTGGCTCGCCTCGATCTGACCGAAGACGAGGCCATCCGCTATGCCGGGCAACTGTCGGCGGTCCTGGACTACGCGGCCGAACTTGAGGGGGTCGATGTGGATGGCATTCTGCCGACCGCATCGGTCCTGCCCATTCGCTCTGTGATGCGCGCGGGCGATGCGCCTGGCGCGCCATTGCCGCGCGTCTCCGTTCTCGCCAACGCGCCGCTGTCGGATGGGGCCTCATTCGAGGTGCCCGCCACCCTTGGCGACGGCGAACCGGCTGACTGATATGCCCTTCGATCTCCCCGCCCTCACGGTGCGCGCCGCCCGCGAGGGCATGCGCGCCCACGCCTTCACCTCGGTTGAGCTGACCCGGGCCTTTCTGGATCGGATCAGCGCGCTGAATCCGCGCCTGAATGCGTTTCTGACGGTCGATGCCGAGGCCGCCCTGGTCCAGGCCGCCTCCGCCGACGCCCGCATGGCTGCCGGCGAAGACACGCCCTTGCTGGGCGTGCCGATGGCGTTGAAGGACGTTCTCGTCACCCGCGGGTTGCGCACCACCGCTGGATCGCGCATCCTCGAAAACTACGTCCCGGTGTGGGAGGGGACCGCGGTTGCGCGCCTGCGCGCAGCCGGCGCGGTCTTTCTCGGCAAGACCAATACCGACGAGTTCGCGATGGGATCGTCGACCGAGAACTCGGGCTATGGTGTCACCCGCAATCCATGGGATGAAACGCGTGTTCCGGGCGGCTCGTCGGGCGGCAGCGCCGCGGCCGTGGCGGCCGGATTGTGCTGCGCCGCGCTCGGCACGGACACGGGCGGCAGCGTGCGCCTGCCCGCCGCGTTCTGCGGCGTCACCGGCCTCAAGAACAGCTATGGCCGCGTGTCGCGCTACGGGCTGATCGCGTATGGCTCCTCCCTGGATTCGATCGGCATCCTCGCCCACGACGCGCTGGACGCCGCCATCGTCAATGGCGTCATTGCCGGCTGGGACGCCCAGGATTCCACCTCGATGAACGTGGAAGTGCCGGATTACGCCGGCGCTACGGGAGCAATTTCAGGCGAGCACCCGCTGGCGGGCCTGCGGATCGGGGTGCCCAAAGAGTATTTCATCGCCGGCATCCAGCCCGAAGTCGAGCGCGCGGTGCGGGCCGGAATCGCTCGGATCGAAGCGTTGGGCGCAACCATCGTCGAGGTCAGCCTGCCCAACACGGCGCTTGGGCTGCCGGTCTATTATCTGATCGCAACCGCCGAGGCATCGGCCAACCTGGCCCGCTTTGACGGGGTGAAATATGGCCTGCGGGTGCCCTCCGATGACCTCGTGACCATGTATCGCCAAACCCGCGGGGCCGGGTTCGGACCCGAGGTCAAACGCCGCATCATGCTCGGCACCTATGCCCTTAGCGCCGGCTACTACGACGCGTATTACATCCGGGCCCAGAAAGTCCGCACGCTGATCAAGCGCGATTTCGAACAGGCGTTTGCCGAGGTCGACCTCATCGCCTGCCCGATCACGCCGACAACGGCCTTCAAGATCGGGGAACGGGCCGACGACCCGCTCCAGATGTATCTGGCCGACGTTTTCACCATCAACATGAACCTGTCCGGCACGTGCGGGATCAGCATCCCGTGCGGATTGGACGCGGACCGGCTGCCCATCGGGCTCCAACTGATGGGCCCGGCCTTTGGCGAGGCGGCCGTTCTGCGCGCGGCGGCAGCCTTCCAGCGCGACACCGAGTACCATACACAACGACCATGAAAGTCATCATCCCCCTGGCGGGCTTCGGCTCGCGCCTGCGGCCGCACACCTACACCAAGCCCAAGCCCTTGATCACGGTGGCCGGCAAGCCCGTGCTCGGCCACATCCTGGACAAACTTGTCGCGGCCGGCGTCAGCGACATCTCGTTTGTTGTCGGATATCTGGGCGATCAGATTGAGCAGTATGTTTCGGGTGAGTATCCCGATCTGCATGCTCAATATCACGAACAGCGCGAGCTGAATGGCCAGGCCCCGGCGGTGCTGCTCGCCCGGGATTCCGTGCAAGGGCCGACCTTGATCGTATTTGTCGACACGATCGCCGAAGCCGATCTCAGCAAGCTGGCCGGCGAAGCCGCCGACGGCGTGATCTATGTGAAGGAAGTGGACGATCCTCGCCGCTTTGGCGTGGTTCAAGTGGATCGGAACGGGATCATTTCGCGCTTCATCGAGAAGCCATCCGACACGACGAACAAACTGGTCGTCATTGGGATGTACTACGTCAAGGACGCCGCCCTGTTAATGGACTGCTGCGACGAGTTGATGCGCCGCGACATCCGGACAAAGGGCGAGTACTTCCTCGCGGATGCCTTCAACCTGATGATCGCCCGGGGCGCCAGGCTGCGCATCGAATCAGTCGATGTCTGGCTCGATTGCGGCAAGCCCGAGACCGTGCTCGAGACCAATCGCTTTCTGCTCGCTCATGGCCACGACAACAGCGCGCTGTGGCGGAACGATCGCACGGTTGTGGTCCCGCCGGTCTTCATCCATCCCTCGGCCCGGATTGAGAACAGCGTGATCGGGCCAAATACCTCGATTGGCGAGAACTGCCAGATCGTCAACAGTGTCATTCGGGAGAGCATCGTCGACACCGGTGCACTGGTGAGCGACCACGTCCTGGCCAATTCGCTGATCGGCCGGGATGCCATTCTGACCGGCCGCCCGCGGCGTTTCAACGTTGGCGATTCGAGCGTGGTTGGTTTTGATGAGGAGTAGGGTCATGCGCAATTTCATATCGTCCCGGGTCGCATCGGTTCCCCCGTCGGGGATCCGCCGGTTTTTTGATATTGCGGCGACGATGCCGGACGTGATTTCGCTTGGCATCGGCGAACCGGATTTTGTCACGCCCGAGCCCATGCTGCGGGCGGGCATCCGCTCGCTCGAGCGCGGCGAGACCAGCTACACCAGCAACTCCGGCACGGCCGAGCTGCGCAACGCGCTGTCCGCGCACCTGGACACGCTCTACGGCGTGCGCTTCGATCCCAACACCGAGATGCTCATCACGGTGGGGGTGAGCGAAGCGATGTATCTGGCGTTGACGTCGATCTGCGATCCGGGCGATGAAGTCATCGTGCCGCAGCCCTGCTTCGTCGCCTACACGCCCGAAGTGGTGTTCGCCGGCGGCACGCCGGTCACCCTGGCTTGCAAAGTCGAGAACAACTTCCAGGTCACGGCGGCCGAAATCGAGGCCCGCATTACGCCCAAAACCAAGGCCTTGTTGATCGGCTTCCCGAGCAATCCCACCGGGGCCGTGTTGTCGCGCGAGCGCATGCTCGAGATCGCGGCCGTGGCGGAGAAATACGACCTGCTTGTGATCAGCGACGAGATCTACGACCGGCTGGTGTATGGCACTCAGCATGTGTGCTTCTCATCGTTGCCCGGGATGAAGGCGCGCACGCTGTTACTGGGCGGGTTCTCCAAGGACTACGCCATGACGGGCTGGCGAATCGGCTACATTGCCGGGCCGGCCGAGCTGCTGGCTGCCGCGCGCAAGGTGCACCAATACACCATCATGTCAGCCCCGACCACCGGCCAGGCGGCGGCCCTGGCCGCCTTGCAGCACGGCGAGGAGCACGTTCAGCGCATGGTGGCGGAGTACGATCGGCGGCGCAAGCTGATTGTGGGCGGGCTTAATGCGCTCGGGCTGGACTGCTTCGAGCCGCGCGGCGCGTTCTATGCATTCCCTTCGATCGCCAAGACCGGCATGAGCTCCGACGCGTTCTGCGACGCGCTGCTGAAAGAGGAGCAGGTCGCGACCATCCCCGGGAGCGCCTTTGGCGATGGCGGCGACGGCTACGTGCGGATGGCCTATGCCACATCGTACGAGAAGATCGAGACAGCGCTCGAGCGCATGCATCGCTTCCTGCAGCGGCACGGGTAGCGATACGGGAAGAGATACCCCCGGCGAAGCCGCGGGTATCTCTTCCCGTATTGGCTGTATGGCAATTTTCCCGATGATAGAATCGTTCAGCGTAGCGAACCTGCGTGTTATGTAACTGGAGACAAACCATAGGATGAGCGAAGCGAAACCAAACGGGGCACCCAACGAACCGACCGGCTTTCCCGGCAACACGCCGGTGATCGATCGGTTGCCACGGGGCATGCGGCCGATTCCGCGACCTTCCGCCGCAGGACGTCCTCCCAGGCCACCTGCGCGGGTTCCCAAACAGGTGCCTCCGCGCCGCCCGCTTAACGTCAAGACGCTTCTCATTCCGCTGGGCGTTATCGCTGGCCTCGTTGCGCTCTCGCTTGGCGGGCTCGTGGTCGTGAATGCGCTCCGATCCAACAACTGCGATGAGTTTTCGACCGCGCGCACCAGCGTCACGCTTGACGCGCTGACCATCGGCGTTCGACCGGATGCATTGAATGGCCGGTTTGGGGTCAAGCTCAACAAGATTCCGCTGGCAGAATTCAGCGCTGGTTCGGCCAATGCCGATGTCAAGGCCGCGGCCGCTGCCTTGCCGGCCGCCATCAAGCCCGTCAGCGCCTTTTACAACATCGCCACCTGCAACACCGATCCGAAAACGGCGACGGTCCGCTTGTCATTGCCGGCCGATCTGCCTGCCTCAGACACACTCGACCTCTACTCGTGGGATGGCAATGCCCGCGCCTGGCGTTGGGTCGGTGGCGGTGTCGAGGAACTGACCCGCTCAATCGTTGTGCAAGTGGTCCGGGTGCCGCAGAGCATCATGCTGGCCCAGGTCGCCGCCAACACGCCAATCGTGGGCGCTGAAGCCGCGCCCGGGCCGGGGGGCGCCGCGCCGTCGTTTGCGACGGAGATCTATCCGTATGGGCTGTATCTTGGCGAGTTGGGCATGCTGACCGGCGATCGCAGCCAGGTCGCTGCCGCTGCGGCGGGAGCCAAGGCAATTCCGACCTTGCGCAACTGGAACGACAAAGGCGAGATCAACCGGACCTTGCTGCGTGACATGCTCGCCACCGAGGGTGCCCGTGAAGCGCACGTCCGAAATGTGGCCTCGCTGGCCGACACCGGCGGGTATGCCGGGGTGGAGATCGACTATCGCGGGGTTGACGCCGCCAGCAGCGCGGGTTTCACCAACTTCGTGTCCGGCCTGGGCGCGGCCCTCAAAGCCAAGAACAAGACGCTGTCGATCGTCATCCCGGCCCCCGAGCGCACGGCGAGTGTCGATCCGGCCACGATGTGGAATAGCGTTGGCTATGACACGCGGTCCCTGGCCGACGCTGCCGACTCGGTCAAGCTCGACCTCAGCGCCAATCCGGCCGCTTTTGGAGACGATCAACTTCCAGCGTTAATGGATTGGGCATTGGCCCGGATCAACCGCTCAAAACTGCAGGTCATCGTGCCGGCGGGCAGCCAGCGTGTCAGCGCCACGGGCGAGGTCAGACCGATTTCACAGGACGATGCGCTTGCGCCGCTGGGCACGTTTGCGCCCGAACAAGCGTTCACCGGGCCGCTGCAGGCCGGCAACAAAGTAAAGTTCCGCCTCAGCGGCGGCATCGATCCGCGCGCGATCCAGTTTGATGCGGCTACCCAGTCGTATCGATACGCGCTGGCCGACGCCTCGGGAGCTGCCACCGTCGTTTATCTAAGCACGCCCTCGACCTTGGGCCGCCGCCTGAATGCCTTGCAGCCGTTTAACCTGCGCGGTGTGACCGTGCGTGGGATGACCCTCCCGGCCGATCTTGCCATTGCCGCTGCATTGACCGCCTACCAGAAGAATGTCCCAGCCGAGGCCGCCACGGGCGGACTTTCGGTGGCCTTCCTGGTCAAGACGCCCGGCGGCTCCGTGTTTCCCACCAAAGCGAGCCTGGACAATCCCACCTTCGAGTGGACGGTGCCGGACAAGCCGGGCGCCTACACGATCGCCAGCGCCATCGAATCGGGCGCATCGTCGGTTGGGCGGGGCAGCATTGTGGTCGAGGTCGCCGCGCCGCCTACGCCGACGCCCGCGCCAAGCCCGACGCCAGTGCCAACCCGGGTGGCCGTTGCTGCCGCCCCCACTGCGCCTGCCAAGCCGGCGGGCCCAGCGCCGACCGCTGCCCCCGCCGCGCCAAAACCGACCGCCGTGCCCGCGCCTCCCGTCAGCGGCGGGATGACGGGATTCGGAATTGGGGCGCATGTAAACACCAGCAACAATCTGGGCGGTTATCTGCCCAAGATGGCGGGCATCGGGATGACCTGGGCCAAGGTCCAGATTGTGATGGGCGGCGGCGCGCCGGACATTTCCGGGCTCAAGGCCCAATTGAACGCCAATGGCATCAAGCTGCTGGTGGGCGCGATCGGTGATCGCGGCCGGTTCAGCAACCTGGCCTACCACAAGGAATTCGCGGCGGCGCTGGCCAGCCTTGCCCGGCAGGGCGCAGAGGCGATTGAGGTGTGGAACGAACCCAACCTTGATCGCGAGGTCGGCGGCTCGAACGTCAGCCCGCAGGTCTACGCCAACATGCTGCGCGAGGCCTATATCGCCATCAAGGCCGCCAATCCGAACACGATCGTGGTCGGCGGGGCTGCTGCGCCCACCGGATATTTCGGGAGCTGCACAGCCTCGGGGTGCAACGACCAGCCCTTCCTCGAAGGCGTCGCTGCCGCGGGCGGGACCAACTACATGGATTGCCAGGGCGCGCACTATAACGGCAGCCCGAATCCGCCGTCGATGACGAGCGGCGGCCCCACCGGTGATCACTACTCGTGGTACTTCTACGGCACCCTGAACACCACCTTCGCGGCGATCGGCGGCAGGAAACCGATCTGTTTCACCGAGCTGGGTTACGTCACGCTGCAAGATCAGGGGCGTCCGATGCCGCCCGGCTTTGAATGGGGCGGAAACATCACCCTGCAGAATCAGGCGGATTGGATCGCCGATGCCATGGTGCGCGCGCGCGCGAGCGGCAAGGTGACGATGGTCATCGTTTGGAACGCCAACTTCCACAACTTCGATGGAAATGACCCGCAGGTTGGGTATTCCATCTTCCGACCGAACGGGAGCTGCCTGGCCTGCGACACCATTCGACGGGTGATGGGTCGTTAGCGCGGGGCTGATAACGCCATGAGCCGATACCGATTTTCCCCGGAGCTGGAGCGCCAGCAGCGCATGCGGACGCGTCGCGTCGTGGTGGGTGCCATTGCCTCGGCGGTATTGCTCATCGCTGGCGTTGGCCTGTTTATCGTCGGCCTGCAGGCGTTGACCGGGGGCACTGGGATCCGTCCACCTACGTCTACCCCCTTCGCGCCGGTGGTCAAACTCCTGACCCCGTTGCCCGGCGGCACGGGCGCTACCCCGGTCGCGCCTGGCGTAACGTTAATCGCTCCGGCCGGGACAACAATTCCGGGCAAGCCGGCCCCGACGGCGGGCGCGACGACAGCGCCAATCGCAGCGCCGACGCTGGTTGCCGGAGGACCGCCGGACCCGGATGGCCAGGTCGCTGGGATCAAGGATTTCTCTTGCCCCGCGCCGCGGGTTGCGCCGGCGAAGTTTGGTTATGGCATCCAGAGCAACTGGCCGGTGGGCAATATCGGCGAATGGAACAGCGTGATGGCCGAGAAGCTCAAGCTGACCTGGACCAAGGCCCAGTTCCGCTGGAAGGACTATGAGCCGGAACGCGGCAAGATCGACGCCTATCGCTGGCAGATTCTGGATGCCTTTGTGGGCGATGCCAACAAGAAGGGCTTGAACATCATGTTCGGCGTCATCGATGCTCCGAACTACCTGCGGACGTCGTTCAAGGGCTCGAACGCCGGGCCGCCGGATGATTTCAAAGAGGCTGCCCGGCTGTTCAAGCGCATCACTGCCCGCTATCGTGGCTGCGTTCAGGCGATCGAAGTCTGGAATGAAATGAACCTGGATCGCGAATGGCAAACCCCCCGGGGCGTCATCGCGGGGGTCGAGTATGTGAACTTCCTCAAGGTTGTGGGCCCCGCGATTCGGGAAGAGGATCCGAACATGCTTCTGGTGATGGGCGCCCTGTCGCCGGTCGGCGCGACCGTCGCTGGTCAATACACCGATGACTTCGCCTATCTGGATCAATTTGTCGCCGCCGGCGGCGTCGGGTTGGTCGACTGCGTGGGCGTGCACTTGAATGGTTTCAACTTTCCGCCGGACAAGGAATGGAATGCGGGCTACAACGATCCGACCGCGAAGTTCCGCGGCCCGTTCGACAACCCCGATCATTCGTGGTCGTTTGTGAGCACGATCAAAGGCTATCGCCAGCGCACCAACAAGCCGATGTGCGTCACCGAATTCGGCTGGCCGTCGATGGAAAACCTGGGCGTGCCGGGCTTCCCGCCGGGCTTTGATTTTGCGATGGACAATACCGAGCAGGAACAGGCCGATTGGATCGTGCAGGGTTTCAACATCTTGCGTGATCTGGGCTATGTTCGATTCGGGATTGTCTTCAACCTGGATTACAGCCGCAAGATCGGACAGAAACCCAACGAGGCAGGCGGCGACCCGGCGATCTACAGCGTGATCCGTCCGGACGGCAACCTGCGGCCGGCCTTTGACGCGATCGAGCGCATGCCCAAACCGTAGACTTTGGCCCCAATGAAGTTCATTGCGCGATTTCTGGCGCGACGGCGCCGAAGCGCGAAGAACAGCCCACACCTAAACCGGTCAACCCTTAGGGTTGACCTTGTGCTGCCTACCAGCGCGGCGGCAGTCTTGCTGCTGGCATGTCAGATCCTCATCGGGCCAACTCCGGCCGCGCCGCCGCCGCCCACGCTTACGCCGCGGGCCGCGCGGGCGCCCACCGCCCGGGTGGAGGGCGTCCCCGATTTCACCTGCCGGAAGCCCCATCCGGCGACCGCCGGTTTTGGATATGGGATCCAGTCGCAGTATGCGGTTGGGGATATTGGCTATTGGAATAAGGTGATCGGCCAGAAGCTGGGCTTGAATTGGGTCAAGGCCCAGGTGCGTTGGCGCGATTTCGAGCCCGTGCCCGAGGTTTATGCGCCCGAAAAGTTCGCCCTACTGGACGTCTTTGTCAAAGATGCCAACGAGCACGATCTTAATATCCTGCTCTCAGTCGTCGATGCGCCGTTTGGTTTGCGCTCGGCTTATGATCCACGTGATCCGGACCGCCTGGGGCCACCCGACGACACCGGCGAGGCCGTGCGTTTTTTTGGCTTGCTCGCCCGCCGATACCTCGGCTGTAGCCAGGCAATCGAGATCTGGAACGAAAGCAATCTGGCCCGCGAATGGACGACTCCCCGCACGCTCAGCGCCGGCCGGCCCGACGCGACGGAGTTTGCCGCGTTTCTGGGCGCGGTGGGGCAAACTCTGAAGGCGGTTGATCCTGCGCTCATCGTCATCGCTGGCGGGCTGGCGCCGACTGGCGCCAACGGCCCCGAGTCCCGGGATGACATCGTGTATCTGGGCGAGCTGGTGGCGGCCGGCGGGCTCTCGGCCGTGGACTGTGTCGGCGCCCACCTGAATGGCTTTAACATGCCGCCTGACCAGCGCCATGACGCCGGCTACAACGACCCGACCGCGACATTTCGCGGGCCGTTTGATAATCCTCACCATTCGTGGTCATTTCGAAGCACCCTGGACGCTTATCGACAGATCAGCCCGAGGCCGATCTGTGTGACGGAGTTTGGCTGGCCGACGATGGAGAACCTGGGCGTTACAGGCGCGCCGCCGGGTTTCGGTTTTGCCCTGGACAACACCGAGGCCGAGCAGGCGGCCTGGATCGTGCGGGCCTTCGAACTGATGCGCGAGGGCGGGTCAGTTCGGATGGCCATCGTCTTCAACCTGGACTACATCGCCAAGTCAGGGACCTCGCCGGCCGACGACAGCTCGCTTTCGTACAGCCTGATTCGCAAAAACGGCGTGCCACGCCCGGCTTTCGACGCTCTCGAGCGCATGCCAAAGCGACCCTGAACGAGTATCGCAGGGCTGTCGGGCAGGCCGAAACGTCACCCGCGCGCGGGATGAATGTCATGCGCTTAAAGGGCCCCGTGTGTTAAACTCCCCGCTCAAATTCCGTGGGTCAGAGCGCGTTTCAAAGCGATTCGTCAACCTGACCTGCGCGTTTATTCGAGGGATTAGAGACGGATGCTGCTCCCACAAATCACTCAAGACGCCCGGTTAATCGGCGAGCTATACAACTTCATCTATATCTTCGCCATCCTGACCTTTCTGTTGGTCGAAGTTCTCCTGGTCGTGACGGCCGTCCGCTTTCGGCGCCGTCTCGCGACCGACGCGCCGGTCCAGGTCCACGGCAACAACCTGGCCGAACTGACTTGGACAGTGTTGCCGGCTGGGCTGGTGGCTGTGATCTTCATCGTGACCGTCAACACGATGTCGCAGCTCACGGCATCCGGATCGCTGGCAAACCCGATTTCGCATGTGCACGCAATTGGCGATCGCGAAGCGCAGTCGCGGGTGGAACGCGCGCAAAAGGTCGATCTTGCGGTCGAGGTGACCGGCAAGCAATGGTTCTGGGCTTATGACTACATCGATTACGACGGACTGGGCGCTTTTGGACTGAGCACGGGGGTGGGCGAAGATCTGGTCATCCCGGCCGGAAAGAACATTCGGCTTGACATGACCTCCGACAACGTCATTCACGCCTGGTGGGTGCCCGAGCTTGGCGGGATGCGCTATGTGAACCCGGGCGACCGCTCGTATGTCTGGTTCAACGTGCCGGACACGGGAAAGCCTCAGGAGTATCTCGGTCAGTGTAACGCTTTCTGCGGCAAAGATCATGCCCTGATGTTGTCAAAGGTCAAGGTCCTGCCCGAAGCCGAGTTCAGGCAATGGTACTCGGCCACCGCGGTGGCGCGCAATTTACCGCCTGATTTCACGAAAGCCGATCCGGCTCGCGGCAAAGAGTTGTTCACCGGCGGCACGTGCGCAAGCTGCCATCTCGTGGCGGGAACCAAAGCCCAGGGCAAGGTGGCGCCGCGCGAACTGACCCAGTTTGCGACCTACCCAACCCTGGCTCAATTGCCGGCGTCGGATCCACGGGCGGTCATTAATCAGCAGAACCTGTATGCCTGGTTGAAGAATCCGGCCACGGTCAAGCCCGGCACGGCCATGCCGAACAACAAAGTGTCCAATCGCGACGCAGTCGACCTGGTCGCCTATCTGCTCACGCTGAAGTAGCCCGATTGCCCGAGGGCCGGGGCGCCAGTCGCCGCGGTTCACCCGGGCAGGAGTCATCCGAATGGCAAGCATTCCTGTTCCCATCACCCGCCGCGGCGGCGCCCTGAGCGGCCTGGTTGACCTGTTGACGACAGTCGATCACAAGAAGATCGGCATCGCTTACATGGTTTCGACGTTTGTGTTCTTCCTGCTCTCCGGCGTGTTGGCCATGGGCATTCGCACCCAGCTCGCGATCCCGAACAACACGTTCGTGCCTCAGGAAGCCTACAACATGATGTTTACGATGCACGGGACGGGGATGATCTTCCTCTTTGTCATCCCGATCCTGACCGGAGGTTTTGGCAACTACCTGGTCCCGCTGCAGATCGGCGCGCGCGATATGGCCTTCCCGCGCATGAACGCGTTCAGCCTGTGGCTGTTCATGTTCGCCGCCATCGTCATCATGGCCGGCGTAACCCTGGCGGTTATCGGCTATACGACCCAAAATGCTGAGTTGACCCAGTACTCATCCAGCGCGGCCTGGACTGCCTATGTGCCCCTTTCGGCCAAGAAATTCTCGCCCCAGATCGGCATGGATCTGTGGGTGCTGGGCATGATCCTGGTGGGCATTTCGTCGACGCTCGGAGCGGTCAATTTCCTCGTTACGATTTATGCGATGCGCGCTCCGGGCATGACGGCCTGGCGCATCCCGATGTTCACCTGGTCGATCATCGTAACGGCGGGCATGATCCTGGTTTCGACACCGGTGTTGACGGCGGCCCTGGTGATGCTGATCGCGGATCGGCAGTTTGGCACCCAGTTCTTCAGCACCAGCAACGCCCGGCTGTGGCAGCACATGTTCTGGTTCTATTCGCATCCGGCCGTCTACATCATGGTTGTGCCTGCGATGGGAATGCTGTCTGAAATCCTGCCCGTCTTCTCGCGCAAGCCTATTTTCGGGCCAAAGGTCATCATCCTGTCGACGATCGCGATTGGTGTGCTTGGCTTCACGACCTGGGTTCATCACATGTTCGTCAGCGGGGTCGCGCCGGAGGTTGAGCGCTTCTTTATGTTCACGACGATGGTGATCGCGGTCCCAACGGGCGTGAAGATGTTTAACTGGATCGCCACGATGTGGGGCGGGTCGCTGAATCTCAAGACCCCGCTCTTGATGTGCTTCGGATTCCTGTCGACGTTTGTGATTGGCGGCATTACGGGCGTCATCCAGGGCGCGATTCCGGTCGATACGCAATTGCACAACTCATATTGGGTGGTCGCCCACTTCCACTACGTGCTCTTTGGCGGGAGCGTCTTTGGCATTTTTGGCGGCATCTACTACTGGATGCCCAAGTTCACCGGCAAGATGCT
>JBDSIP010000287.1:0-3747 GCA_039917915.1 Thermoflexales bacterium | reverse complement strand
CCGGCCCGGATGATGATGCCCAGGCGCGTCTTGCGGAGCAGGATCGCCACGGCCAGGAATATCACGATGCCCAGACCGATGACGAACAGGCGATAGCTGGGGAAGGCCCGCCCGAGCACCAGGATCGAGGAGCAGTGGTCGCTCAGAAAGGCGATCGGGTCGGGAGACGGGCAGTGATCGCCGGGCGTGTTGAAGAAGGCCGGGGTGGGCATGAAGAAGCCGGCCGTCCCCCAGACTGCCTTGATCGCCTCGCCCCCGACAAAGGTCAGCCCGAGGGTGAGCAGGACCTGGTAGATCGGGCGCGAGTACAACGGTCGGATGAGTGACCATTCCATTAGCGCGCCCACGCCCGCGGCCGCCAGCGCGCCGCCTGCCAGGGCCAGCGCGAAACGCGCGTCGCTCGACCAATCCGCCAGAAACGGGGCGGTGAAAATGGCCAGCCCGACATAGGCCCCCAGCATGAAGATCGTGCCGTGAGCGAAGTTCAGCACATCCATTAGCCCGAAGATCAGCGACAGCCCGGACGAAACCATGAAATACAGAAACCCAAGGGTCAGCCCGGACAACAGGATGCTGACCGCGACTTTAGGCTCATACCGGCCGAACAGGGCCAGGGCGAAGAGCAGCATCAGCCCGACGCCAATCAGGGCGCCGCGCGAGATGTTCAGGCGGGACAGCGCTTTCTGCATTGCTGAGTCACCGTTTCTAACAGAAAAATGCTCGTCACGAAACCCCCAGGTAGCGCCCGACCGCAGCGGGATCGGCCACGAGGTCGGGCATGGCCCCAGCCCTGACCGCCCGGCCATCGTCGATGATGACGTAGTGGTCGGCCACCTGCGAGGCCATCCGGAAATTCTGCTCGACGAGCAGGACCGTGGTCTCGCCGGCCAGGCGCTTGAGCGCGCGGGCGATGTTCTCGACGATGATCGGGGCCAGGCCCTCGCTTGGCTCGTCGATCAGCAGCAGGCGATTCTCGGGCACCAGCGCCCGGGCGATGGCCAGCATCTGCTGCTGCCCGCCCGACAGGTTTCCCCCGCCTCGCGACAGAAAGATCTTCAGATCGGGGAAGAGCTCAAAGATGAGATCGCTGCGTTTGGCAAGATCGCCCCGCTTGCGCTCGGCGATCTGCAGGTTCTCCTCCACCGACAGCGCGCGGAAAATCGCCCGATGCTCGGGCACATAACCGATGCCCAGAGCGGCGATCACGTAGGCGCGCTTGCCGACCAGAGCCTGGCCGTCAAACGTGATCGTCCCGCTGCGGGGCGTGAGCAGGCCCATGATCGAGCGCAGCGTGGTGGTCTTTCCGGCCCCGTTGCGGCCGAGCAGGGCGGTGATGCTGCCGCGGGGAACCCGCAGCGACACGCCCTCCAGGATGTGCGACTGGCCGATGAAGGTGTGGATGGCGTCGACAACGAGAAGATCGTCGGTCATCAGCCCGTCCCCAGATACGCGGATTGGGCCGCTTCGTTGGCTTTGATCTCGGCCGGGGTGCCCTCGGCCAGGATCCGGCCCTGGTGCATCACCGTGATCCGATCCGATATTGACATCACCACGTTCATGTTGTGCTCGACCAGCAGAATGGTCTTGTCGCCCGATTTGCGGATATCGGCGATGGTCTGCATCAGTTCGGGCACCTGCTCGGTCGCCATCCCGGCCGCCGGCTCGTCGAGCAGAAGAAGCTTCGGATCGCCGACGAGGATGATCGCCAGCTCGAGCTTGCGCTTGTCGCCGTGGCTGAGGGTCGCGGCGGGCAGGCTCGCCCGGGCGGCGAGCCCGACCGCGCCGAGCGCCTTGAGGGCTTGATCGACATACCGCCGCAGGCTGGCCGCCGGCATCCAGAGCTTGAGGTTGTCGCCGCCCAGGGCCTGGGCGGCCAAACGCACATTCTCCAGCGCGGTCAGGCTGGGGAAAATGTTGGTGATCTGAAACGCCCGCCCGATCCCAAGATGGGCGATCCGATGCAGAGGAAGGCCGGTGATGTCCCGGCCTTGATACAGCACGTGACCCGCGGTCGGGCGCAGCGTCGAACTGACGCAGTTGAACAGAGTGGTCTTCCCGGCCCCGTTCGGGCCGATGATCGAGCGAAGCTCACCCTGTTCAACGCGCAGATCGACGCCGTCGACGGCGCGAAAGGCGCCAAAGGCCTTGACCAGGCCGCGGGTTTCAAGAACTACTTCTTGCACCGATTGAGCTCGGCCGGCACGGCGCACGGCGGGGCGGTTTCTTCGGGCTTGAGCAGTTTGACCAGTTCCACGAACTTGAAGTCCGGATCGGTCGTGTTGAGCAGTTTGACCAGCGGCATCGGCTGGAGCAGGACATGATCCTCGGGCCGGACGGTGTACTCGCCCTTCGGGCCGTTGAACTTCATCCCTTCAAGGGCCTTGATCATCTTGGCCGCGTCGGGGTCGCCGCCGGTGGCCTCGAGGGCCTTGACCAGCATGACGGCCGAGTTGAAGCCGCACTCGGAGAACAGGTCGGGCGGGGTCTTGAACTTGTCCTTGTGCATCTTCACCAGATAGTCGTTCTCCGGGTTGCTGAAGAGCGAGTAGTGATAGACGCTGACACCCACCGCGCCCAGAGCCGTGCTGTAACCGGCCTTGAGCGTGGCGTTGTCGCCCATGCCCGTGGCGACGACCATTGTCTTGAACACGCCAAGCTGCTGCATCTGTTGGAACATCGGCACAAAGCCCGCGCCGGCCCAGGTCACGATCAGCACATCGGCCTTCTTGTCCAGGAGCTGGTTGATGTAGGGGGTGAAGTCAGTGGTCTCCAGCGGGGCAAAGACCGTGCCGCTCCCCTTGGCGTCATCATTGGTGACGAACGCGCCGCCCAGGCCTTTGACCGTGGCGTAGAAGCCGGCGGCCGAGCCCTGCCCGAAGGCATTGTCCGGGGCGATCTGGATGAACTTCTTGCCGAGCTGGAGCAGCGCCCCGCCCATGGTCAGGGCGTCCTGGATGCTGGTCCGGCCGGCCCGGAAGGTGTACTCGTTAAAGCCCTTGCCGGTGATGTCGGGGGACGCGGCCGGGCAGGCGTTGAAGAGGATCTTGTTGTCCTTGGCCAGGCCGGCTACGGCCAGGGCTACGGCCGAGGACGGCACGCCGGTCAGGATCTTGGCCCCATCCTTCTCAATCGCCTCGCGGGCCAGGGTGATCCCGGTCTCCGGTTTGTCGCCGGCGTCCTTGATGACGATCTTGATGTCCTTGCCGGCCACCTTATTGGTGCCCTTGGTGGCATAGTCCAGCCCGATCATGAAACCGTTCTCGAGCATCGGCCCGTAGATGGCCAGCGAGGCCGAGCGGTCGGTCAGCAGGCCGATGGTGACGGCGCTGGCGGCAGGCTTGGGGGCCTCCGTCGGCTTGGGGGCGTCGCTGGGTTTGACGGGGACGGCCGTCGGCGCGGGTGTCGCAGCGCCTTGGCAGGCGGCCAGGACGAGGACGACGGACGCGAAGAGGGCGCGGGTGCGAAGCGAAACGGCGCGGTTGTTCATCTTTTCTCCCTTCTGATTGCTCGTTTTCTTGAGCCGTGTTTCCGGTTACAAAGACCGGCCAAACGAATAGTGTGGCGGAATCTGGCTCGCCTGTCATCCGACAAGTGGCCAGACTTCGTGCGACAATTCGGCAGCGTCCAGCCTAGCCAAAGCGGGTTACATGCGGGTTACCGATCGGCCTCCTCAACCCTGAAAACCCAAGATAATCAGCCCCCAGCCGCGTGATTCACAAATCCCTCTTTCGTCAGCCAGACTTCGCC
>JBDSIP010000286.1:0-2882 GCA_039917915.1 Thermoflexales bacterium | reverse complement strand
AAGCCGTAAACGTCCAGGTGCGTTGAATCAGGCCGTTGGCGACTTCGTAGACGACCGCCACGTCGAAGGGCTGCTCTTGGGCGCCCGAGATACGCTCATGGTCGATGACCCGGTTCCCGAGCAGTATCCGGTTGACGAGGATGGCGTGCAGACCCGCGTGATTAAAGCGCTGGGTGGCATAGAACTCGCCGAAGGCGGTCTTGCCGACGATGATGGGCTCCATGATGGGCGGGCGATAGACGTGGATGTCATCGCTGTACTGGGCCAGAAAGCGCGCGAGGTCGCGGGCGTTGTAGGCCTCAAACTGGCGTTGAACGACGTTTTCAGGGGTCATGGGATTGTTTTGGGTTCCCGAAGCGACATCTCCCTCCCCGGCGCAGGCCGGGGAGGGAGATGTCGTTTCGGAGTATTGCGCGCTGAATGGTCATGCCCGGCGTAGATCCACATCGGTTCCGTTTGGCAGGCCCGCTCGAAGGGGGCGGGCTTCTCGGCCGACGACCCGTGGTTGGCGATGTAGAGGGCGAGGACTTCTCCCTGTTCAATGCGGTCGAACAGCGAGATGACGGCGGGCATGGGCTGAGTGTAGGAGATCTCGTCGCGTTGTCAATGAAATGGCGCCTTCATGACATGGCTCCTGCAAAGTCGCAATTCCGCGAACGCGTTTGGACCAATGAAAGGTCGGCACAGCGCGCCCGGCCATGAAAGAGGGCCCGGATCGGCCAGCAGCGACGCTGGAAACTGGGCTGGCCGGCCGGCTGCGTCCGCATTCCCCGCCTCACCCAACCACCCCGACTCCCACACAGCCAACGCGGCAGGAGTTGCGATGCGCGACCAACCCGCAGTCTGGGAGGCGCCCTGCGGGCCAGCCTCACGCCAGATCCAGGTCGCCTCGAACAGCACCTCGAATCCCAATCCGCTCAACTTGAGGGTGTGGAAGCTGTCCTTAAGCGTCCAGTTTGGCGACAGCGGCAGATCCATCAACCCGCGAATGTGTGTAAGCGCATCATTTTGCGAGTCTGCTATGACGACCAGATTGGAGTGGTATGGCGGAGGCGCCGCCCGGCTCAGCCAGACTGATGGCGAAATCTCGTCCGGCGGGCCAAGCGCGCGGAACATGACCTCGTACAGGCGGCATTGTTGCGGGCCGCCGCGGCGACCTTGTCGATATTTGAATCGAATCCCATGGAACCCCCTGACAGAATCTGTTTTCGGAAGGGATGCCGGCCTGGCCAAACGCGGTCGCGAACGCCGCGGTCATGCCGGCCGACCGACGCGCACCATGCTGAGCGCCACAAACTGGGCGATCTTGATCCCATCGATGGCCGCCGACAAGATGCCCCCGGCGTAACCGGCGCCTTCGCCGCCCGGATACAGCCCGGCCGTGTTCACGCTCTGGCCATCATCGTTGCGGGTGATCCGAATCGGCGAGGAAGTGCGGGTCTCAACCCCGGTCAACAGCGCGTCGTCCATCGCAAAGCCCGCGATCTGCCGGTCGAAAGCGGGCAGCGCCTCGCGGATGGCGGCGATGGCGTAGTCGGGCAGACAGGCGCTCAAATCGGCCGGATGCACCCCGGGCGTGTAGGACGGGACGACGCTGCCCAGGTCCGTGGTCGGGCGGCCGGCCAGGAAATCTCCGACCCGCTGGCCCGGGGCCTCATAGGTCCCGCCGCCCAACGCAAAGGCGCGCGCCTCCAACTGGCGCTGCAGGTCCATCCCCGCCAGCGGCCCGCCCGGAAAATCGTCGACCGTCAGGCCGACCACGATGGCGCTGTTGGCGTTCCGCTCACGGCGCGAGTATTGACTCATCCCGTTGGTCACGATCCTCCCCGGCTCCGAGGCCGCCGCGACCACCGTGCCGCCCGGGCACATGCAGAAGCTGTAGACCGACCGGCCGCTGGCGCAGTGATGGACCAGTTTGTAGTCAGCGGCGCCCAGGATTTCGTTTCCCGCCTGCGGGCCAAAGCGGGCCCGATCGATCAGCGATTGGGGATGCTCGATCCGAAAGCCGATCGAGAAGGGTTTGGGCTCGATATGAACGCCCCGCTCGAGCAGCATCTGGAAGGTGTCCCGGGCGCTGTGGCCGACCGCCAGGACGATGTGCCCGGACACGAGGCGCTCGCCGTTGGCCAGCACCACCCCCCGCGCGCGGCCGTCCTCGATGATGATGTCGTCGACCCGCGATTTGAAACGGAATTCGCCGCCCAGGGCCTCGATCCCGGCCCGCATGCGCTGCACAACGGCCACTAGCCTGAGCGTGCCGATGTGGGGCTTGCTGACATACAGGATTTCGGGCGGCGCGCCGGCCTTTACGAACTCGGTCAGGACCTTGCGCCCGTAATATTCCGGGTCGCCGACCCGGGTATACAGCTTGCCGTCGGAAAACGTGCCGGCCCCGCCCTCGCCAAATTGGACATTCGACTCGGGGTCGAGCACGCCCTTGCGCCAGAAGTTGAAGGTGTCGACGGTGCGCTCGCGCACGGCTTTGCCGCGCTCGAGCAGGATCGGGCGGAAGCCCATCTGGGCCAGGACCAGGCCTGCGAACAGCCCGCACGGCCCGCTGCCGATGATGATCGGGCGCTCGGTCTGACCGGCCGGCGCGCGCGCGACGGGGTGATAGCCCATGTCGGGCGCGACCCGCACATGCGGATCCTTGTTGAAGCGTTTAAGCAGCTGCGCCTCGTGGACGGTCTCGATATCCAGGGTATAGACCAGGGTAATGGCGTTCTTCTTGCGGGCGTCGTAGCTGCGCTTGTAGATGGAATAGCCGATCAACTCGCTGGCATTGAGGCGCAGCGTCTTGAGGATGGCGGTCTTGAGCGCCTCCTCAGGGTGATCGAGTGGGAGTTTGATGTCGGTGAGGCGGAGCATACATTTGTAGGGCT
>JBDSIP010000285.1:0-8802 GCA_039917915.1 Thermoflexales bacterium | reverse complement strand
TCATCCCACGCGAAAGCGTGGGATCCACAAGTAAGCCCGTCTCACATCCAACGTCGGCCTGCGAATGCCGCCGCTGTCTGAATCACGGATGGACACCGAAGCTGCGGATTGCACGGATCGTCGCCGCCGGATTTGATGATCCCATCCGTGACATCCGAGTCATCTTCCGAATCCTCGATTCAGACACCATCACCCCGGCCGCAACCACAACAACTGATACGGCCCGAGAAGGACATCGTCGCTGAGCGCGACGTGCGCGCCGCTGATCAGATCGACCGTGGGGTAGCTCAGCCCCTGCGCGTGCAAAACGCCCGCCGGGACAGTCCGCGGCTGCTCGCTGAAGTTGGCCAGGACGATCAGCGCGCCGGTGTCGTGATAACGGGTGAAGCCCAGCACGTGCTCGTTGCCGGTCTCGATCCCCTGCGCGTCACCGCTCCCGCTGAAAATTGCCTGCGTCTTGCGCAGGTCGATCATCGCTTTGAGCCCGTTGAAAATCCGGGCCTCGAGCGCCCCCGGCGCCGTCCGCCGCGCCGCCGCAGTCCAGTCCATCGCGGCCCGATGCACCCAGCGTGAATCGCCGGCCTTGTGCGGGTCGTCGCGATACGCGTAATCATTACACGCCCCGATCTCATCGCCGAGGTAGATCAGCGGCACGCCCCCAAAGCTCAGGATCAGCCCGTGGATGAGCACAATCCGGTTAATGGCCATGTCGAGCAGCACCGGCGCGCGTTGGTCGAGGGCCTGCTCCAGACCGGCCAGCGAGGCGCCCATCCCCGAGATACGGCAGTCGCCGGTCTTGGGGTTCTCCTGAAAGGGCACCCCCAGCGCGAAGCTGCCCTCAAAGCGCCCGGTGTAGAAAGCGTTCAGGAAGCGCCGATGGTCGTAGCCGTTGATCCCCAGCCCGGCTGCGTCCTCGTCGCTGAACGTCCAGCCGATGTCGTCATGACAACGGACGTAATTCACCCATCCGCAGTCCGGGTGAATGGTGAAGCGGGTGTTGACCGCCTGCTGGAGCAGGCGAACCTCGCGGGTGGCCAGCGCGTTCCACAGCAGCGCCATCAGGAGCGGGTTGTAGCTGAGCTGGCACTCGTCGGGGCGGATGTACTTCACCACGTCGTCAGGATGGACGATGGCCTCGCTCTTGAAGACCAGGGCCGGGGCGGCGATTCGAGCCAGCGCGTTGAAGGCCTGGATCAGGGTGTGGGCCTCGGGCAGGTTCTCGCACACCGTCCCGAGCCGCTTCCAGATAAAGGCGACCGCGTCCATCCGCAGCACATCGACCCCGGCGTTGGCGATGAAGAGCATCTCGGCCGCCATCCCGTCAAAGACAGCCGGGTTGGCATAGTTCAAGTCCCACTGGAACGAGTTGAAGGTCGTCCACACCCAGTCTTCGTCGTCATCTTGGGCATGGACGGCGTCGGGCCAGCGCGAGAGCGGGGTGAACGCGCCGGGATGCTGGTCGGGGAAGATCTCGCGCAGGGTCCGGTCGTACTGATCGGCCTGGCTGCGGGGCAGGATGAGATAGAAATCGCGGTGCGCGTCGTCGCCGGCCCGCGCCTGCAGCGCCCAGTCGTGCTCATCGCTGGTGTGATTGAAAATGAAATCGACGCACAGGCTGATCCCCTCGGCCCGCAGCGCATCGGCCAAAGCGCGAAGCTGATCCATCGTCCCCAGGGCCGGGTTGACCTCGCGATAGGTGCTGACCGCGTAACCGCCATCGCTTTTCGTCTCCGGGCACTTGAACAGCGGCATGAGGTGCAGATAGGTCAGCCCGATCTCCTTGAAATACGGGATGCGGGCCCGGATGCCCTCCAGGTTGCCGGCGAAGAGATCGACATAGGCGATCCCGCCCAGCATCGTGTTGGCCCGGAACCAGCGCGGGTCGCGTTCGCGCTCCGCGTCGAGGGCTTTTAGGTCCGGCCGGCGCTCGAGATGGGCCCGGGCCGCCGTGAGCAGGATCCGCTCGTACTGCGCTTCGAAGTCGGGGCGTTGGCCATACAGCGACTGCAGCAACGCGCGCAGCCGGGGCGCGTGCAGGTGCACCCGGCGGCTGAAGGCGCGCCAGTGGGTTGAGCCAGGGTCGGCCCCCGCCCGCGCGGCGAGGCGATGAATCAAGTTGTCCATGGCGTGCGCTCGGCGCAGAACAGATACCCCGTTCCCGATCTCCCCGCCCAGGCGTACGCCGGGGCGGGGAGATCGGGAACGGGAACAAACGCTAGATGCCCTGGCGCAGGAAGTCTACCAACACCCCGTTGGTCCAGCCAAAACCGTGGAGCTGGCCATACAGCCCTTCCTCGGTGCTGGCCTGGGGGGCGACGACGTTGTACTTTTCCCAGAAAGCGCCCGTGCGCTCAAACGCGTTGAGACAGGTCTCCGACCAGCGCCGGCGGGCCTCGCGGGCCTCGGCCCGATAGCCATAGCGGTCGAGACCGGCCGCGACCAGCCACTGCAGGGGCGCCCAGCCGTTTGGCCAGGCCCACTGCCGGCCTGCCTGCTCAGTCAGAGTCGTGACCAGCCCGCCGGGCTGCTGAAAGCGCGGCAGCCAAATTGCAACGACCCGCTCTGCCTGTTCGGCGCTGGCCAGACCCGCCCAGAGCGGATAGAAGCCGGCCAGCGAGGCATGCGGATTGATCCGCCCGGCCGCGTAGTCATAGTCAAAGAAGAAGGCCTCGGCCTCGTCCCACATCAGGGCGACCAGCGTGGCCTGGCGCGCGGCAGCCCGGGCCCGCCAGCGCGCTGCGCGTTCGGGCTGACCCAGCGTCTCGGCAAAGTCGGCCATGTCGCGTTCGCGGGCATACAGGATGCAGTTGAGGTCGACCGGCAGGTGCTCGAGCCAGCGATCGTCGCAGCGCGTGCTGTGGTCCCAGCCGCTCTCGCATGAAGCCAGCACGTCCAGATAGTTGATGTCGAAGTAGCGCGACAGGCCGCGGTGGACCAGGCGGTGATGGGGCTGGGCGGTCCCCAGCCAGACCGTTTCGTGTTCGCGTTCGGCCAGATCGAGCATGCGGGCCAGCCAGGCCGGGGAAGCGACCTCGCTTGTTGGAGGCGCAACCGCCAGGGCGAGCTTGATCTGTTCGGTAAAAAGCGGTGGCTGGCTGCGCGACAGAAAGTAGTAGCGCGTGCCGTTTGGGATCACCCCGAAGCGCTCGATGAGCGCGGCGAAGTTCTCGGCGACGTCGGCGATCAGTTGGGCGTGGGGCGTATCGGCCAGCCCGAGCGAGATGAAGAAGCTGTCCCAGTAGTACATCTCCTGGAACATCCCGCCCGTTGGATCCGCCTCGCGCGGGATCAGATACGGCCGGGGCAGGCCAATCAAGGTGCCTACATCGGTCTGCCCGCTGCGCCCGAGACGGGGCCACAGTTCCTCGATATAGGCCAGGGCGCGGGTGGTGTTTGACATTATTCCTCCGAATCGAGCCCCCGCCCTCCGGGCGGGGGCTCGATTCGGAAAACTAACCTTTGACGCTCCCGGCCAGCAGACCGCGCACGAAGAAGCGCTGCAGCCCGAGGAAGATCGCCATCGGCAGGAGCATGCTGATGAAGGCCCCGGCCGTCAGCAGGTGCCAGTCCGCCCCGCGCGTGCCGACCATGTCGACCAGGCGCTGGGTGATGATCCGCACGCTGGGCGCGCCACCCAGGAAGATCAGCCCAACCAGGTAGTCGTTCCACACCCAGATGAACTGAAAGATTGCGAAAGACGCCAGGGCCGGCACGCTGAGCGGCAGGACCAGGCGCAGGAAGGTCGTGAAGTGCGACGCCCCGTCGATCGAGGCCGCCTCGAGCGTCTCGCGCGGGAGTTGCGAGATGTAGTTGTACAACAGGTAGGTCGCCAGCGGCAACCCGAAGGTGGTATGGGCGAGCCAGACTGCCAGGAAGGTGCCGTTGATCTGCAGGCCCACAAAGTCGCGCAGCATCGGGATCATCGCCGTTTGCAGCGGCACGACCAACAGGGCGACCACGCCCGCAAACAGCAGCTTGCGCCCGGGGAAGTTCATCCAGGCGAAGGCATAGGCGGCAAAAGCGGCGATCAGGATCGGGATGATGGTCGCCGGCACGGCGACGGTTATTGTGTTGAGGAAGGCGGGGCCGATATCCTCACCCGAGTTCTCGACGACCGAGCCATCCCGCAGCGTTTCCTTCACCCGCGCATCCGTCGGCGCCAGCACGCGCTCGTAGTTGGCGAGGGTGAACTTGGTGTCCATCGTCCACTGCAATTCCTCGACCTGGATCGTGCCCAGGCGGCGGTTGCCCTCCCACTTGAGGCGCTTGCCGTCGCCGGTGGTCACGCCGTCGCGGAATTGCTCGAAGGTGGCGGTCGCGCCCTCGATCGTCACCGGCGCGTCGGCGGTCCCGGTCGGCGCGTCAAAGGTGCGGGTGTTCACCCACTCGCGGTGCGGGAGCACATACCACCAGCCGCTGGTGTTAATGGCGTCGCGGTTGCGGACCGAGGAGACCAGCAGGCCCACGGTCGGGACAATCCACACCGTGCAGATCAGGATGAGCACGATGTTGAGGACGACGTTCCCCGTGCGCTTCTGGGCGGACAGGGATGTTGTTTTTTGTTTCATGGCGTCCTCCGGTTACATCGTCTTCTGGCGCGCCATCTGGCGCAGGTTGTAGACCATGATCGGGATCGTCGCGACCAGCAGCACAACGGCGATGGCCGATCCAGCGCCCAGGTTGCGGTTGGCGAAGAGTTGCCGATAGAACTGGGTGCCGATGACATCGGTGCCAAACTGGCCGCCCGTCATCGCCTGGACGACGTCGAAGATCTTGAGGGTGAAGATCAGAATCGTCGTCGTCACCGTCACGATCGTGCCCTGGATATAGGGGATGGTGATCCCGAAGAAAATCCGGCGCTCGCTCGCGCCATCGATGCGCCCGGCCTCGATCAGTTCCTCCGGCACGCCCTTGAGCGCGGCCGAAAAGGTCACCATGCAGAACCCGGTCTGCATCCAGATCAGGACCACGATCAGGAACAGGTTGTTCCACGGCTGAATCAGGGCCAGCCAGGCCTGCGGCTGCCCGCCGAATGAGGTCACGATCGAATTGAGCAGGCCAATCTGCGGCGCGCCTTCGGGCGCGTAATAGAAGATGAATTTCCAGATCACGCCCGCGCCGACGAAGGAGATCGCCATCGGCAGGAAGATGATCGACTTGACCAGATTCTCCATGCGGCTGCGGTCGGCCAGCACGGCCACGAGCAGCCCCATCCCGACACAGAACGTTGTGCCAAAGACCATCCACAACAGGTTGTTGCGCACGGCCAGCAGCATCTCGCGATCGGTAAAGGTGGTGATGTAGTTCTGAATGCCGATGAAGATCTCGCCGTCGCGGTCATACAGGCTTAGAATGGCGGTCCGAATGGTGGGGATGATGAAGAACCAGACCAGGATCAGCGCCGCGGGACCGATGAAGACAAAGGGTTGGAGCGCCATGCGGGTCTTCTGGGCCAGGCTCTCCACCATGAGGTTAAGGGTGTAATAGAGGACGGCCACCCCGCCCACGCCCCAGACGATGGCGACCGCGGCGTTGGCGAGCTTGGGCAGATTGCCGTCGCGGAGCAGCAGGAAGCCCTGCACGAGCAGGAATCCGACCACGCCCAACAGGGCCAGGCCGGCGAGCAGCTTGCCCGCGTTGAAGTCGTTGCTGGACGGGAGTTGTCGACTTGATTGCATGCTTTCACCTTTCGCCCGGCGCGTTTTCGAACATTGCGCGCGCGGGCGGTTCGCCGCCCGCGCGCGCAACAAACGCCGTTACTTCTTCGGCCAGCTCTTGTCGATGCCGTCGGTCATGGCGTCGACGGTGATGGCGCCGGTGACGAAGTCGGTGCCGAGCTTCCAGAAGCTGCCCGCGCCCACTTCACCGGGCATCAGGTCGCTGCCGTCAAAGCGCACGGCCGTTGCCTTCTGGATGATCTCGCCGATCTTGGCCTCGACCTTGCTGCCATACATGTCCAGCTTGGCATCCTGATGCGGGCTGATCGCGCCGCCGGACTTGAGCCACACCTTGAGGTGCTCGACCGAGGTGAACGCCTGCATCAGCGCGCGCACTTCCGGCCGGTCGTTGAACATCGTCATCAGGTCGCCGGCGACGAGGACCGGGCTGCCGTACTTGGGATCCACGCCGGGCAGGTAGAAGAAGTCGTAGTCCACGCCTTCCTTCACATCCTTCGGGAAGAAGGAGGTGATGAAGTTGCCCTGCTTGTGCAGCCAGCACTTGGGCGACGGCTTGGCGAACATCGGGGTCGGCGAGTCGCCGAAGCCGGTTGTGGCGATGGTCTTGCGGCCGCCGTAGACGTTCTTGTCGTCAAACCAGATCTTGGTGACTTCGGCAATGGCGGCCTTGACTTCGGGGCTGCTGAACTTGAGGTCGTTGGTCACCCACTTGTCATAGTTTTCAGGCGAGGTTGTGCGGAGCATCATCTCCTCGACCCAGTCGGTGAACGCCCAGCCAGTGGCTGTGCCCGACTCGATGCCGATGCACCAGGGCGTGTCGCCGTCCTTCTTGATCAGGTCGGTCAGCGCGGTGAGCTCGGCCCAGGTGGTGGGCGCCTTGTAGCCGGCCTTGTCGAAGGAGGCCTTGGGGTACCACACGAGGGACTTGCCGTTGACCCGCTCCCAGACGCCGGCCATCATGGGCTGGCCGTCCTTGCCCTTCATGGTGGCCATGTCGAGCCAGCTCTTGTTGTAATTCTTCTTGACAAAGTCCATGTTGAGGACCTTGTTCAGATCGACGACTTTGCCCTGCGCGGCGAAGCGGGCCGCCAGGCCGGGCTGGGGGAAGTCGGCGATGTCGGGCGGGTTGCCGCCATCGACTTTGACGCTGATGCCTTTCTCGAATTCCTTTCCGCCGACATACTCGATCACGATGCCGGACTTGTCGCTGAAGTCCTTAAGCGTGTCGGCGAACTTCTTGGCGTCCTCGCCCGAGAACGGGCCGTCAACGGTGACCTTTTTGCCCTTGTAGGCGCCGGTCAGGGCCAGGTCGTATTCAGCGCCAAGGCCGCTGACGACCGGCTTTGGCGCATCAGTGGGCTTGGGGGCGGCGGTGGCCGGGACGACGGTGGGCGGAGCCGCCGTTGGCTTGGGGGCCTCGGTCGGCTTTGGAGCTTCGGTGGGTTTGGGGGCTGCGGTCGGGGCGACGGTTGGCGTTGCGGCGCCGCATGCGGCCAGCAACATGCTGGCGGCCATGCCAAGGGCGAGCAGTTTATGTATCTTCACGGATGTTTCTCCTTCCTGGAAAACGAACTTGAGCGGGCCCGCGCGGGCCTACTGAAACGAGTTTGGGATGGCGCTGCCTCCCGGGGCGAACATCGGCGTTTTGAAGTGTCTCTTCATCACCTCCCGTGCGACGGCGCGCCGGTGGTGCCGCGGACCACCAGGCGAATCTCGATTTCTTCCGTTATCGCGGCGGTGGATGGGGGCGGGGCAAGGCCCTCGCCCGATTTGTCCGCCTCGAGCATCGCGAGCAGCATCTCCGCGCCGCGCTTGCCCGACTCGAACAGGGATTGGTTGATGGTGGTCAGATTGAGGTACTCAGCGACCTCGATATCGTCATAGCCGATGACCGACAGGTCGCGCGGTACGCTCAACCCGAGATCGCGGGCGGCCTCGAGCACACCCATGGCATGGGTGTCGCTGACGGTAAAGATGGCGGTGGGCGGGTTGGGCGCGAGGAGCATGTCGCGGGCCAGCGAGCGGGCCAGGTGTTTGGCGTGCGGCCCTTCGCGAAAAAGGGCCGGGTCGATGGGAATGCCGGCCTCGGTCAGCGCTTTGCGATAACCCTCCAGACGGGACTGGTTGGCGTGGCTGCCGATGATGCTGAGCGGGGCGTTGAGCTCGTCGCACAGCAGGCCGATCCGGCGATGCCCCAGTTCGATCAGGTGGCGCGTGGCGATGTAGCCGCCCAGCACGCTGTCTTCGTGGATCGAGGGCAGTTTGGGGTGGGCGGCGTCCACCAGCACCACCGGCACACCACTCCGAGCGAAGGCCCGGACGTGCGCGTCCTCTGGCCTGAGCGAGATCACGACCACGCCATCGAAGCGATCCGGCCGGATAAGCTCGTCGAAGAAGCGGTCGCGGGATTGGACCGATTCGACGTTGTAGACGACCAGGTCGAATGGGCTTGGGGAGAGGACCGATTCGAGACCGCGCAGGCGTTCGACATACGACGGGCGATAGAAGAAGGGCACGATCCCGGCGATGGTGAAGGTCCGCCCGAGCGACAGGCGGCGCGCGTTGAGGTTGGGCTCGAAGTTGAGGGCCTTGACTGCCCGCTCGACGGAGATCCGGGCGGGCTCCCGCACGCCGGTGTTTCCGTTCAAGACCCGCGACACCGTGGCGGCGCTCACCCCGGCCTTGCGGGCGACATCGCGAATCGTGGCGAGCGGTGAAACCGATTTCATAATGAAACCGGTTTCACAATACGGCAGGATTCGGCGCTTGTCAAGAGGGCAGGCGGCGCTTTCGGCAATGTAAATCGGTTAAGAATCACCCGAAATCGCTTTTTTGGGGGGCCGGCCGCAGCAAAATCTTGCGGGTAGACGCATCGGACACCGGTCTCAATCGCGGATGCGGAAGATGACTCGGATGTCGCGGAGAGGCTCGGGTCATTCGGCGGCGACGATCCGTGTCATCTGTGTCATCTTCGGCAGCCGCGATTCAGACAATAGGTAGGCGCTTGACGTGATCTACCTCGCGGGTAGGCGCCAGCGTAGCGCGACCGCATGAAGCTGCCGGCGCCTTCCCGCAAGGTTGATCCCATCGAGCGCCCGTGTATATGAACGTATCAATCAAGCCG
>JBDSIP010000284.1:0-3473 GCA_039917915.1 Thermoflexales bacterium | reverse complement strand
CCGATGCGACCCCGCGCATCCTGGCCAGTTTGCGCGATGACTTTGCCCAGCGCGTGGCCGTTCACGCCGCCAGGCCTCTTGCGCCGGGCTGGGTCGGTAAATGCATCGCCTGCGACTATGGCGCCTCGTTCGCCCGGGGCGATTGGCTGTTATTCCTGGATGCGGATACGGACGCCGCGCCGGGGCTTTGCGCGGCCCTGCTCGCGGTGGCGGTCGAACGGCACCTCGATGCCGTATCTATTCAGCCCTTTGTCGAAACCGGCACCATCGCCGAGCGGCTAACCCTGCCGGCCTTCTTTCGTTTTGCGTTGAACGTGTTCCCTGCAATGCGGCGATTTAACCCGGAAATGCCTGAGCGTGACGCGCTGGCCAACGGGCAGTGTTTCCTGTTCCGGACCGGCGCCTACAAACTTATAGGCGGCCACGCGGCTGTGAAAGACAAAGTGCTCGAGGATGTTGAGCTGGCGCACCTGGTTCGCCGCACTGGCCTGCGCTATGCGCTATTGACGGGCTATGACTTGATTCGGGTCCGGATGTATCGGACCGCGTCAGAGGTCATCGGCGGCATGGGCAAACATGCGGCAGCCGGGATGCGGCTGTCGGCCAACCGTGGCTTTCTGACCTTTGCCGGTCTGTTCGCCACCACCCTGGGTCCGCCGTTGGTGTGCCTGGCCGGCGCCGCGATTGCTGCCGCTGGCGATCCGAGCGGAGCTGTGGGCGTGGCGGCGGGGCTGGCCGCCTGGGCGTTCAGTGCGTTTGTCTGGCAGCGCGCTTCGCGCCCGCTGTTCGGCTTGCCCGTCGGATGGGCATTGGCAGCGCCCGTTGGACTTCTGGCCTATGGCTTGATCGCCGCATGGGGGATGTTGCGGTCCGCGCTCGGTTTCGGTGTGCGTTGGAAGGGCCGGGTCTACAGAGAGTGAACCTTGATTCGAGTTTTGCAAACGGAAGCGATATTCCCCAGCGAAGCGGGGGATATCGTACCCGTTAACGACCACCCTATAATCCTCCGGCATGGACGCCACGCGCCTGCTCGACAGCGCCAGCCCCGAACAACGCGCGGCCGTCCTCCGCGTGGCCGAATACGCCACGCGGCTGGGCGTTAGGGCGTATGTGGCCGGCGGCGCAGTGCGCGATGCCTTCCTCGAGCGGCCCGTCACCGATGTCGACTTCGTGATCGCCGGTGACGCCATTTCCTTCGCCCGAGGCCTCGCTGCCGCGCACGGCGGCGAGGTTGTCGCTCACGAACGCTTTCGGACTGCTACCTGGACGATTGACGCGCACCGGCATGATCTTGCCTCGACTCGGACCGAGCGCTATTCGCGCCCGGCCGCGCTGCCCGAGGTCACGACGGGCGTCCCGATCGAAGCCGATCTGCCCCGGCGCGATTTCAGCCTGAACGCGATGGCGTTGCGCATCGATGCGCCTGAGCTGGTCGATCCGTTGGGCGGCGCCGCCGACATCCTGGCCCGCCGGGTGCGGGCATTGCACGCCAATAGCTTTGTCGACGATCCAACCCGCATTCTGCGCGCGGCGCGTTACGTGGCGCGCTTAGGTTTTGAGATCGACTCCGCGACGCTGGGCTGGCTGGGCGCGGGGGTGCGCCATCTCGCGTTGGTCAGCGGCGAGCGCCTCAAATATGACATCGAACGCATGTTTGCCGAGCGGGCCGAATCGGCCGTGGCCCTTCTGGCGGAGTGGGGTGTATTTCATGCGTTGGGCGTTCCGGTACCGGAGCCGCGGGCCCTGCGCCGCAGATTCGAGCAGATGCAGGAGGATCTGGCTCGTGGTCAGTTCCCAACTGGCGAGTTGGGATTGTCGCCCGTAGACCTTATCAACGCGGTCGGGTGGGGGGCCCTGATCTACAACCAGGGTGGATTCGCCATCAGCCGTTGGATTGACCGGATTCCCTTCCCGATCGCAATCCGGGAGGCGCTGGTGGATTCGGGGCCGTTGAGTACGCTGTCGGCAAATGCTTTGCGCGGTGAGCGGGTGAGCGGGCTGTCCGCAACGATGCGCGGCTTCAGCGGGGCCGGCCTGCTGCTGGGGTTCCTCTACGACTCAGATTCGCTTAAGAAAATGGCCGCACTCTCAGAGTGGTCTGTATGGCGCCATGTGCGTCCGGTGACAACCGGCGACGACCTGCGCGCGCGCGGACTGCGGCCAGGTCCGGAATATGCACGCATCCTGGGTCGCTTGCGGGATGCCTGGTTGGACGGCGAAATCCAGTCGGCTGAGGATGAGGCGCTTCTGTTGGATCGGTTGATAACGGCTGGTGCCTCGAAGACGTAGCCGCACTTGTCCCGGAAGCGATATCCCCGGTGCAGCCGGAGATATCGCTTCCGGGTATGAATCAAAACTAAGAAAGGCAATTAGGAGAAGAATGTCACACAAGAACAGACCGAGCGTTTCAGTCGAGCAGCTTACGGAGATGCAGCGCTATCTCGGCGAGGAGACCGTAGAGGACTATCAGGAGGGGCAAATCACACGGCGCAGGATGATCGGGCGCCTGATCGCCATTTGTGGCACCGGCGGCGCCGCTGCGCTGATGACGGCCTGTGGCGTCGCGCAAGCACCGCCCACGGTTGCGCCGACCGCCGCCCCAACGGCAGTTCCACCAACGGCGGTGCCGACCGCAGCCGCAGCGGCCACGAAACCAGCGGCGCCGGCCGCCACGCAGCCACCCGCCGCGACCCCAGCGGGCGGGCGCGGCCCACTTACCGTCGCCGCCAACGATCCGGATGTCGACGGCAAGATGGTGACCTACAAGAGCGACACGGAGATGATCGCCTACCTCGCCCGCCCAAAGAAGGAAGGGACCTATTCGGCTGTCCTCGTCATCCATGAGAATCGGGGATTGCAAGAACACGTCAAGGACGTGGCACGGCGATTGGCCAAGGCCGGCTTCATCGCTCTCGCCCCTGACCTGGTCTCACGTTCAGGCGGTTCAGAGAAACTCGGCTTTGATCCGATCGCGGGTGTGCTTGGGGCGGCCAAGCCTGAAGATCTGGTCAAGGATCTCAGCGCTGGCATCGACTATCTGTTGACGGTAGCCGGGGTGAAGGCCGGCAAGGTTGGCGTAGTGGGTTTCTGCTTTGGCGGAGGTTATACGCTGCGCCTGGCGGGCGCAAACCCGAAGGTTGCGGCGGCCGTGCCGTACTATGGCCCGGTGCCGACGCCCCCGACCCTGGTGGCCAGCACCAACGCCGCCATCCTCGCACATTACGGCGGGACTGACACGCGGGTTAACGCCGGGATCCCAGATCTCGAGGCGGCAATGAAAGCCGCCGGAAAGACCTACGAGAAGCATCTGTGGGAGGGCGCACCGCACGCCTTCAACAATGACACCGGGGCCAACTTCAATGAGGCCGCCGCGGTCGGGGCGTGGAAGGAAACCCTGGCCTGGTTTGCGAAATATCTGTAACCATTCAGGAAGGTCGAGGGTGCATTTCACGTTAGGGGCCGACAAGCGCCCA
>JBDSIP010000283.1:0-6350 GCA_039917915.1 Thermoflexales bacterium | reverse complement strand
TGTCAGTGCGCGCGCAACTCTTTTTGCGCGCGCTCGACCGCGCGGTGGATGCCCTCTTCGCCGTCCTTGAAGCCTTGCAGTGTTCGGCGCGAGCATGCGCAACAGCCCAGGTTCGCCCGATGGCTGTCGGGCGCGCAGGTCAGGCAGTTTGCCGATCGGATGACCATCAGCGAGAACGCCAGCACATCCTCGTGAGTTTCTGGCAGTTTCGCCAGGCGATCCACCAGGGTTGCCCACGCGTCGCCGGCCCGCGCATTTCGTAAATCGGGTATGCAGGAAGCGGGGAAGAGAATCTCGCTATCGGGATACATGGATACAATCGGGCGAATGGGCAAGCAACTATACACCCGCGCCGGTGACGATGGCTTCACCGGGCTCCTGGGCGAGGGGCGGGTGGCAAAGTACACGCCCCAGCCTGACGCGTATGGCACGGTCGATGAAGCCAACTCGACCCTGGGTCTGGCCCGGGCCGCCGCCCAGGCCGATTTGACCCGTACGCTGCTGTTGCGGGCGCAGCGTGATCTGTATCACGTGATGGCGGAGCTGGCATCCACCCGACAAACCGCCGCACAGTTCCGCAAGGTCGATGCCGCCCGAGTGGCCTGGCTTGAAGCCGAGACCGATGCCGTGACGGCGATGGTGACCCTGCCCAGGGAGTTTGTCGTTCCGGGCGACAGCCTGCCCGGCGCATACCTCGATCTGGCCCGGACCACCACCCGGCGCGCCGAGCGCGTGGTCGTCCGTTTGCTGCATGATGGCCTCATTGATAACGCCGAGCTCGTGCGTTACCTCAATCGGCTATCGTCGCTCTTGTTTGTTTTGTCGCTGTATGAGAACGCGCTGGCGGGTGTCGGCAGCGTCACTCTGGCCAAATCCACCGGCGCCTGATCGGCGTCACCGACCACAGTCCCAAGGAGTTCATCATGAGCAAAGAGAATCTCGCCCCGGTCTGGGCGCGCGCCTTTGACATTGACGTCGATCATGCCGAAGGCATCTACATCCACGATATCCACGGTCAGCGCTACATGGACTTCACCAGCGGCATTGGGGTGACCAACACCGGCCACGCCCACCCGCGGGTGGTCAAGGCGATTCAGGAGCAGGCCGCGAAAATGATTCACGGGCAGATTGGTGTCGTGACGGGCAAAGCCGTGATCGAGCTCACCGATCAGTTGAGTCAAATCCTGCCGCCCCAGATCGACACCTATTTCTTCACCAACAGCGGGGCCGAGGCGATCGAAGCGTCAGTGAAACTTGCCAAACAGGCGACCGGCCGGACGAATGTCATCACCTTCGAGGGCTCCTTCCATGGGCGCACCCACATGACCATGGCGATGACGATGAGCAAGACCAGTTATCGGGCCGGCTATCAGCCTTTGCCGTCCGGCGTCTTCGCCGCGCCCTATGCCCACTGCTTCCACTGCCCGGTCGCGCAGCGCAGCATGTCCGTCGCCGAGCGGGCTGCCCTGAGCGCCTCCTGCCCGACCGACGGCGGGCATTGCTGCGGCTATGCCACCGATCAGTTGCGCTATCTGCTGAAAACACAATCGGCGCCGCAGGAGACCGCCGCGGTCGTGGTCGAACCGGTTCTGGGTGAGGGCGGCTATGTTGTCCCGCCGACCAGCTTTCTGCAGGGGCTGCGCACGATCTGCGATGAATACGGCATCATGCTGATCTTTGATGAGGTCCAGACGGGTTTTGGCCGGACCGGCAAGTTCTTTGCCATGGAGCACTCCGGGGTTATGCCCGATATTCTGGTGCTTGCCAAGGGCCTCGCATCGGGCATGCCGCTCAGCGCGGTTGCCGCCCCGCGCGCGATCATGGCCAAGTGGACGCCCGGTTCGCACGGCGGGACTTATGGCCCAAACCTGGTCTCGGCGGCTGCGGCGGCGGAGACGATCCGGGTAATGCGCGACGAAAAGCTGATCGAGAACAGCGCTGCGCGGGGCGCCCAGCTCATGGCCGGGCTGCGCAAGCTGCAGGCTGAGTTTAAGCAGATCGGCGACGTGCGCGGGCTGGGTTGCATGGTCGCAACCGAATTCGTCGACGCCCACGGCCACGCGGACAAGGCCATGACCGACAAGATCGTCAAGACCTGCGCCGACCACAAGCTGCTCATGTTGACGTGCGGGTCGTATCAGAACGTAATTCGTTGGATTCCGCCGCTGGTGGTCACGGCAGATCAGATCGATGAGGCGCTGCGCATCTTCGCCGCAGCGCTTGATTCGGCTGGCTAGCTCAACAAGTTTGCCGACCTGTCAGGTCACCCCGACCTTGCCGTCACCTGTCAGGTCGGCGAAGTGCGGTGTTGACCTGACAGGTCACCCCGGTTCCGTCGTCACCTGACAGGTCACCCCGTTTTGGGGTGGTCTAATGGGCCGGCATGACCCGAAGCCGGCTGCTCCTCGTCTCAGGCCTCATCCTTGTCATCGTCCTGGGCACCGTCGTCCTGGACAACTTCGTCCCGCTCGGCGCGTATGTGCCGGCCCTGGCCCTGCCCGACCTCGCCCAGAACTTCGTCACGGTCTTTCTCGGCATCTTCATTGAGGCCGCCCCGTTTCTCCTGCTGGGCGCCCTGGCGTCCGGATTGATCGCCGTCTTCATCTCGCCCGACGACATTGCCCGGGTGATGCCGCGCAACCGGATCCTGGCCACCCTGGTCGGCGCGCTGATGGGGGTGGTGTTCCCGGTGTGCGAGTGCGGCGTTATCCCGGTCGTGCGCCGGCTGTGCCAGAAAGGGCTGCCGCTCTCGGCTGGCATCTCCTTTCTGCTGGGCGCCCCTGTCCTCAATCCGATCGTCATCGCCAGCACTTACGCGGCTTTTGGCTTTGGCCCGGTGTTCTGGGGCCGCATCCTCTTCACCCTTGTGATCGCCGTCGCCGTCGGGCTGGTGTTTTCTTTTCAGCCCGGCCTGGCTCGGGTTTTGCGCCCGCTCTCGCTCGGTCCCGTGATGGGCGGCCTGCCCGGTGACGCGCGCAGCATACCGCCGGCAGTCGTGCCCGCGTCGAGCCGCCTCGCCAATCTGCAGCGCGCGATCGGCGTCGCCGCAGACGAGTTCTTCGACGTGGCGCCCTATCTGGTTGCCGGATCACTGTTGGCCAGCGCGCTGCAGACCTTTGTGCCGCAGCAGGCGCTGCTCGGCGTGGGCTCGGGGATGGTCCTGTCCGTGATTGCCCTGCAGGCCCTGGCCTTCGTGCTCTCCGTGTGCAGCACGGTCGACGCCTTTCTGGCCCTCAACTTCGTCAACACCTTCACCAGCGGTTCGATCATCGCCTTCCTCGTATTTGGCCCGATGATCGATATCAAGAGCACGCTCATGCTCCTGGGCGTTTTCAAGCGCCGGGTCGTCGTCTATCTCATCCTGCTGACCGCGGCGATGGCCTTCGTGGCCGGCGTCTTTGTCAATCTCAATCTCGCCTGGTGATGCCATGACACATCGCTCCGTCTCCTGGATCAAAGGCATCATCCTCGCCGGGCTGGCGCTGATGTTCGCCGTAAAGATCAACACCGGCACGCTCAACTTCTATATCAACCAACGCTTCGCCTGGCTGGCGCTTGTCGCTGTCCTGCTCTTTTCAGCGCTGGCCCTGACCGTCGTGTTCCGGCTAATGGATCGCGCCGCCCAAGCCTCGCCGCTATGGGCGGGCCACGGGCGGATCAGCCTGCTCGGGGCCGGTCTTCTCGCCCTGCCTGTCGCGCTTGGATTGCTGGTTCCGGCCCGGCCGCTGGGCGCCAGCGCGCTCGCCGGGCGCGGACTGGGTCTGGGCGCCCCTGTGCGGGCCGGCTCCGCGCCCGCGGCCCAACGGACAGGCAGTCAGCGCAACATCATCGATTGGTTGATCGAAATCTCGCGCAGCCCCGATCCGGCGGCGCTGACCGGTCAGTCCGTCGATGTGATCGGCTTTGTCTATCACGATCCGCGCGTCAAACCGAATCAGTTTTTCGTCTCCCGTTTCGCCGTGAGTTGCTGCGTCGCCGACGCCACGCCCGTGGCCCTGCTGGTCGAGATCGATGATGCATCGGAGTTCAAAACCGATGCCTGGGTGCGCGTGGTTGGCCGATTCGGGCTGGGCGAGTATGCCGGCCAGCAAATGCCGATCATCACCGCAGAACGCATTGAAGCAACCCAAGCGCCCAATCAACCCTATCTCTTCCCGTGAGTCCGCGGATATGCCATGAATGACATCAACATCTATGAAGGGGAGCGGGTCCGCCTGTCTGCCCTCGATCCGTTCAAGGATCCCGAGGTCGAGGCCGTCTGGTCGCATACCCCCGACTTCCTCGCCTTATACAGCGTCGAGTTGCAGCGGCCGACCTCCGCCCATCAGCTCAAGAAGCGTTACGAGGAGCGTGAGAAGAATCATGAGGATGACGCATACGAATTCGATCTGCGCATTCGATTGCGCGCGGATGACCGGCTGATTGGGGTGTTGGGCATCTGGGTAGAGTGGGGCGCCGGGAATGGCTGGCTTCGGCTCGGCATCGGCCTGCCCGAAGATCGCCGCCACGGATTCGGCCGCGAGGCGCTTGCGCTCGCCCTGCGCTACATGTTTGACGAGATGAACCTGCGCCGGGTAATGATTGGCGTGCCTGGCTATAACGATGCGGCTCTTGCGTTCTTTGCGGCTGCTGGTTTCAAGGTCGAAGCGCGCCAGCGCGAAACGCTGTTTCGATTTGGGCGGCGCTGGGATGAGGTCAATCTTGGCCTGTTGCGGGCGGAGTGGGAGGCGGCGCGATGATCAATATCCCCGATCGGTTCACCAGCGACCGGATCAGACTGATCGCCATTGACGCCGAACGCGACGGCGACCTGATGGCGCGCTGGTCCAACGACGCCGGCATGATGCGGCTCTTCGATTCGGATGTGCCGAGGCCGCGGGTTGCCCGCCAGACCCGGTCCGAAACCGAGCGTTGGGCCTACCGCGACACTGCCCTGGAATGGGCGATTCAGACCGTCGACGGAGAAGTCATCATTGGAAGAATTGGCTTGCACCGTTATCGACCTTCGCATCGCGCGGCCGATTTCCACGTCGGCATCGGCGACCGCGCCCACTGGGGCAAGGGCTATGGCCGCGAGGCGGTGACGCTCCTGTTGAATTACGCCTTTGGCGAGGTTGACCTGCATCGGGTGGGCCTGATTGTTTTTGCGGCCAATGAACGGGCCGTGGCCCTGTATCGCAAGCTTGGTTTTGTGGAAGAGGGGCGCTGGCGCCAGTTCCTACGCCGCGATGGCGTTGATCAGGACGTCCTGGTGATGGGAATCTTGCGCCACGAGTGGCCGCCCGCGTCGCCGGCCGTTCGTCGGATCCATCATGTCCAGGTGTGCGTGCCATCCACCGAGCTGGACAGCGCCAGGGCGTTCTATCTCAATCTGCTGGGTCTGCGCGAAATCGACAAGCCAGGGTCGTTAAAGGATAAGCGCGGATTTTGGGCTGAGCTGGATGGGCAGCAATTGCACGTCAGCACGGAGGATGGCGTCGACCGGAACCGGACCAAGGCCCACATCGCCTGGCAGGTGAGCGCGTTGGCGGCCTGGCGGGCGAAGATCGAAGCGGCCGGCTGCGCGACGCTTGATTCGATCGTCATCCCTGGCTACGATCGCTTTGAGGCCCGCGATCCATTTGGCAATCGGATTGAATTCATCCAGGCGGTGGCCCCATGACGGGCGGGCATGCTCAGGCCGAGGTTCCAGACTGGCTACGTTGGGCGCGGAAACTTGACGCGATCGCCCAGGCCGGTCTGACTTATTGCGAGAATGGCTTCGACCGGGAGCGATACGCCCAATTGCGCGCGCTGGCCGGCGAGATTCTGGTGTCCCAAACGGGTGCCGATCCGGTCCTGGTCAATGGCTGGTTCGCCGCCCAACCAGGATATGCCACGCCCAAGGTGGATGTGCGCGCGGCCTGTTTCCGAGGCGGGAAACTCCTCCTGGCTCAGGAGCGCTCGGACGAACGATGGTGCCTGCCGGGCGGCTGGGCGGACGTCGGCGATGCGCCATCCGTATCGGCCGAGCGCGAGGTGCTGGAGGAGACGGGTTATCTGGCCCGCGCGAAAGCGCTGATCGGCGTCTTTGACGCAAATCGCAATCATGACAATGGCAAGCCCTTGTCGTTTCACCACGGCTACAAGCTGATCTTCGCCTGCGAATTGCTGGGGGGCGCGCCCGTGGCGGCCAATCACGAGATCCTGGGCAGTGCTTTCTATGCCCGCGATGGGATGCCGCCGCTCTCTGAGGCGCGCACGAATCGGGCTCAGATCGCGGCTTGTTTCGCGCATTTGGATGACCCGGCCCGTCCCGCCGGTTTCGATTGAGACACCCTTCGCATAGGCAGGGATTCGAAATCGGTGCG
>JBDSIP010000282.1:0-8181 GCA_039917915.1 Thermoflexales bacterium | reverse complement strand
CAGGGCTATCCAGAGTGGTGTCCTTGAAGTCGGCCGTCATCAGATTCGTGCCGCCGGCTTGCATGACGAATACCAGGAAGCGACCCTGGTCCGGCGGAACGCCAAAGCCATAGATCTTGTTGGGCTTGTCGCTCAGCTTGGCCGCCGCGGCCTTGAGGTCTTCCCACTTCCAGGCGCTCGTCGGCTCGGCAATGCCGGCCTTCTTGAACAGATCCTTGTTGTAGAACAGGGCCAGTGTATTGAAGTCTTTGGCGATGCCGTACAGCTTGCCCTGGCTCGAGAATGCGTCGACCAGACCCTTGGAGAAGTCTTCCTTCTTCAAGCCATTCTTGGCCAACTGGTCATCCAGCGGGGCCAGAAGTCCCTTGCTTGCGAAGAAGGGGAACTCGAACAGGTCGACATAGAACAGATCGGCCGCGTCGCCGCTGACAAGTTGGGCCTTGATCTTGGTCCCGTAGTCGTCGGCGATGGGTTCGTACTTGACTTCGATGTCGGGGTTCTTGGTCATGAAGTCGAACATCAGGCCCTTGAGCAGGTTCTGCTCGGCCGGGCTGGATACGAAGCCGGTGACGCGCACGACCGTCTTCTTGGCCGGCACTTCCTTCACCACTTCTTTGGTGACTTCCTTCGGGACTTCCTTGATGACCTCTTTGGTCACGATGACGTCGCGCGGCACCTCTTTGATCACCTCTTTGATGATCGGGGTGGGCGGCGTGCTGGCGCCGCAGGCGGCCAGCAGCATCATTGCGGCGGCGCCGACGGCCAGGCTCTTTGCGAATTTCGTATTCATGTTTCTATCTCACTCCTTGTGGAATGGCTTGGGTGGCGGGCGCATTCAGTGAATGCGTATGATTGGAATCGTGACGGGTGGTTGGTGATTGGCGCCTGCCCCGGCTAAGGACATGACCGACGCCGATCACCTGTTACTTCATTCCGTTTACCTCCTCGAGAATCTGGGCAAACAGCGCCGCAGACCAGAGCTGGGCAAAGCACAGGCCATTGGGAATAAGTTCTTCAAACAGGCCGAGCTGCCCCGACTGCAGCGTCATCGCAATGTTGCGCAGCAGCCGCTCAGCCAGCCCGGGCCGGCCCGATCGGGCCGCGACCAGGGCCAGCAAACCGGTGGGAAGCGTCCACACCCGTTCCTCGATGTCCTTCGTATGGGGCAGACCGTCGGCATTCAGCCATTCGGCCTCGACCGCGTCCAGCACGCGGGCGGCGTGCTCGGGGCTGGCAAGGCCGGTCTCGAGTGGCACGATCTGGGTCCAGTGCCGATCGAGCCTCCGCACGCCGTCATAACCGAGCGAGTCGGCATACAAACCCGCCTCCTCGATCCACCAGTCGCGCTCGAAACCCGCCTCGATGGCGACCGCCCACGCCGCGATCCGGCGAAGGTCGTCGGCGACCTGCAATGACGGCCGGCGGGCCTGCCAGGCGCAGGCCATCTCCTCCAAACACCGCAGCGCGCGATGGGTGTAGCAAACCGAATCGAGCTTGAGCGCCAGCATGCCCTCGCGTTCGATCATGGCGTTGCCGTGCGGATAGTCGGGATAGGCCGATGTCGACCAGGTGAATCCAGCCCGCAGGTGGTTAAGGATGGCCGCCCGGCAGGCGGGATAGAACGCATCCGCGATGGCGTCGGACGACGCCATCGCCCGCCAGAGGGCGTGGGCGGCGATGACAAACTGAGGCGACTCCTGGGTATTACCCGGAGGGAAGACTGACCCGTCGGGCAGCACCTCGTGCGGAACACGCCCAGCCTGGCGCAGGACCACAACGCGCAGCGCCTCCAGCGCGCTCTGAGCCAAATCAGACCGCCCGGCGGCGATCAGGCCGGGCACGCTGTAGGCGATATCGCAGCCGAATAGATTCGGGTATTCGGGCAGCCCGGCCATCGCATAACGTCCAGAAAAGTTCACCGCCTCGAGCAACTTGATGTTGAGCAGGGCGCACAAATGCGCGTCCCGAAGATGGCTGCCGGAGGTCGGAAGCCCGCGATCCAGGACGTCGCGATAGGCGTTTTCCTTGCGCACGCGGCGGGCCTCACGCTGGTGAAGGAGGAGCGCGGCCAGGTCTTCGGCCGCGTCGGGGCCGCCCTCGAGGACGGCGGCCACGGCGACGTTCATGCGAAAGGCCTCGCCGGGAGCGAGGCGCAGGGTCTGGGCCAGGTCGCCATCCGCGAGAACAGCCACCCCCCATCCCGGGTGAAGCGCATCGGCGGCGCGGATGCTGCGCGAATTGCGCGTAAGCGTGTCATCGCCGTCGAGCATCGGGCTCATCCAGCACGGCTTCAGACAAGGTGTCGCGTCGAAAGCGGCCTGCGCGAGCACCTCCACACCGGACGTGTTGACGACGACGATCTCAACGACGAGGACGGGTTCGTCTTCGGCCACCCATTCGGTCTCGCTGATCCGCAGCCCGCCAGCGTGGCGAGTCCGGGTCACCTTCCAGAAGGCGCCCTCGAACGAGTCGACCTCTTCGGCTGCGCCAGGCACTTCAATCGCAAAACGCCATGCGTTCAGCGCCTTGATGGGATGAGCCCACAGCCCGCCCATCTCGCCGATGAGATGCTCGGCGCCAATCCGGGGCGGCGCGCCACTCATCATCCCGATCGCGTACATCCGCGGCCCGGCAATGACGTACGGGCGGTCGGCCGGCATTGCCGCGCGCATTGTGATTGGGCCGAACTGGAGGGTCTGAATCATGCGCGTTGGCCATCAGCGTCGAGAACAGTCACGCCGGCCTTGATCGGGTAAACCTGGCGCACGCCATCGCGCAGGGCGACGAGCGTGAACGGCGCGGGCGATTCGATCTGCAGTTGTCCACCCTCGGCGACGAGATCGACGAGCGCCGCGCCAAAGCGCAAATCGCGCGCGCCGTAGCGCTCGTCTGGGCCGCGGAGATTCCAGGTGATCGTGCCGGCGAGTGCATCCTGGCGGATGCCGATCACGGTCTCGATCAGGAGCGCGATGGGCCCAAGCCCGCCCCAGCCCACAAAATCAGGCCGGGCTTTCTCGCCCCGCTCCGAGAATTCCGGGGCGTAGTTCTCCCAGATCGTGCCGGTGTCCTCCCAGACCTTGTGAACGTGGGTGAGGTGGTTCTCACTGGCGGATCGAGCCAGGCCGTCGTAGCCATAGCGCTCGAGGCCTTTGGCGATCATGTAGTTGGTGGGCGACCAAACCCCCCCAAGCCAGTAGAAGCCGCGCGCCTCGTAAGCCTGGTGATCGGCGGCCAGGGCCGGGAAGAGATGCGGGCGGTCAAACTCGCGCGGATTGGTCAGGTGGGCAACCAGTGCGGCGGCCTGGCCGGGATCGGGCGCGCCGGCCAGCATCGGCCAGAACGCGGCCACCGTTTTCTGCAGGCTGTGCCGGCCGCTCGGGAAGGTGTCCCAATAGAAGCCATCCGCGTCGCTCCAGCAGCGTTCATTGAGCGTGCGCAGGATGGCGCTTCGCTCGCGCCGAAAGCGCTGGGCCAGATCCATTTCGCCGAGCCGGCTTGCCAGAACCGCGATGCACTCGGCCGCGTGGGCCTGCTGGGCGGTGAGATCTACCCAACCCTCGGCATCGCGCGGGCTGTTGTCCATCCCGCTTCCGAGGTTGCTCTGCCAGTACAGGCCGCTGCGGGCCCGGCGATTCTCCTTGAGCCACGTAAAGTAGCGGGCCAGTGCTGGGAGGGCCTTGCGGGCGTGGGCGAGATCGCCCGTGACCTGGGCAAAGCCGAGTTCGGCCCAGGCGAACAACGGCGGATTGACACTCTGATCGCTTTCCTTGTCGAAGTAATCCGAGCCGTCCTTCTCGATCAGCTCCCGGCAAATGAAGCCATCCGCGTGCTGGCGGTTGTAGAAGTTGTCGAGCGCCGGATAGGCCGGCAGATAGTCGGGCGCGTGCCGGGCAAACAGCGCCATCAGGCAGGTGTCCCACTGGAACAGGTGATTGCTGAAGGCCTCGCCGATGAACTCAGGCGCGAGGTCGTTCTCGGGAGTGCCCCGTTTGACCTTGCGGTGGGCGATCGCCCAGGCAGCCTTATACAGCGCTACAAACTCAGGGCGGGCATCGAGGATGGGCTCCGGCAGCGCATTCACGGGGAACCTCTGAGCGATCCCGCCGGACGGGCGGTGGATTCGCGCTCGATGAGCTCAGGCTTGATGACTTTGCGGGCGACGGGCTCGCCATTGATCCGCTTGATCAACATCCGGACCAGATCGGTGGCGATCGCATAGATCGGTTGGTGGAGGGTGGTCAGAGGCGGCGAGGTGTGGGCGGCCAGCGGAATGTCGTCAAAACCGACGAGGGCGAGATCGCGGCCGACTTCCAGCCCGCGCTGATGGATGGCGCGCAGCGCGCCCAGGGCGAGGACATCTGAACAGGCGATGATGGCGGTGGGCGGTTTGGGCAGGCTGAGCAGCGCCTCGGTGGCCCGGCTGCCGTCGGACTCGGTCAGGCATCCCATCACGATCGCGTGCTCGTCGACTTTGCGCCTGGCGTGGGCGTAACCGAGGCGATAGCCCTCGACCCGGTCGGCAGCGCAGGTGAGGTCTTCGGGCAGACCGATCAACCCGATGGCGGTATGCCCTCGGGCGAACAGGTGCTTGACTGCAGTCTCGACCCCCAGGCGACCATCGACATCGATGCACGGCGCGGCGGAGGCGGGCTTGACCCGCCCAAAGGCGACAAACGGCGTGCCGGCCTTACGCAGGAACTCGACCCGCGTATCATTGATCCGTGTGTCGGTGAGGATGACGCCGCTCACCCGCCCGCCAGCGACAAAACGCTCGAGCTTCTCGAGTTCGCCGCCATCGGCGGGTGCGCTGGCGACGAGCAGGTCATAGCCCTGCGCGGTGGCCTCATCGGCCAGACCGGACATGAGCGTGCTGAAGAACGGGTCGGACAACGGGCGGTGATGCGAGGAAGAGAAGAAGAACCCTATTGTGGTTGCGGTGGCGCGCTTGAGGTTGCTGGCGTGCGGGTTGGGCTGGAAACCGAGCTCGCGCATCGCCGCCTCGATCCGCGCTCGGGTCGCAGCGCGGACATGCGCGGCGCCATTGAGGGTGCGCGATACGGTGCCGAGGCCGACCCCGGCTTTCTCTGCCACATCTCGAATCGTGACTGCCATTCCGGACACGCCTTTCTGCGACGCGCGTGCGACAAGCCCCGCGCGCTTCACGCCCCCCGGCCCGGCGCAATTCGCGCGTCAGGGTCGAGTGGAACAAATGGAACGATTTGGAAACGTTTCCAATTCTACGCCCAGACGCTTGCCGCTGTCAAGGGGGGACGACGGAGAACATTCGATTAGAGAGCGCTCTCAGAGAACGTAATCCGGTTTAGGACAAGGATGTTGACCTGTCGCTCCCGCAATGCGGCAGCCAGCGCGTGGATTGGGGAACACATCGCGACGAATCCCTCGGAATGGGCGCGCGACACCTTTGATTGATGAAGGGATGCGGGTTGCAGAGACGCCTGTCAGGCGGACTCGGGGCGGGCAATGCGTTGCAGAGACGCAAAATCTTGCGTCTCTGCAACGCGCGTAGCGCATTGACCTGGCGGGACGCTCGATAAACGTCGGCAGCGGCGCCCAAGCAAGGCGCCAGAAATTCCTGGCAATCGACCGCCGCGCCAGAAACTGTTGAGCCCAATCAACGGGCGAGCCATCGGAGGTTGCTTAACAGAAGAACGAAGAACGAAAGCGACGGAAGGCCGACAAACCTGGGCTCTTCGGTTCGCTTCCTGCTTCACGCCGCTTCCTTCACCGCGCGGACCAAACCCTGCACGCCCGCTCCTTTCGGTATCTCGGCGATCACCTTCGCGATCTTTCCGTCCCGGACGAACCAGGTGAAGTATTCGGCGGGCAAGTTGACCTTCTTGCCGGTGGGCGGAATCACCGGCACGCCGCGCAGGACGCCGGTGTAATCGATGACACCGGTGTGCGTGCCGGACAGATTTACCTGGATCTTGACCCGATCGTCCGTTTCTTCGAGCACGGTTTCGTTGAACCGAAAATCGGGCATGGCCTTGCGGCGCGGGATATGCATCCGCAGCGCGTCCTTCTTGCCGATCTTGACGAACAGGCTGACCGGGAAAGGCACGGTCCCGGTCATGCTGAAATCATCGGCGATGTACGAATTCGCTTTGTCCCAATCGCCGGCTTCGATGGCGCGGAGATGGGCGGTCACGGTTTGTTTTGCGTTCATGTCGCTCCTTGTGCGTAGGTGATTTAGAGCGCGAGGGCAACGCCCTTGCGCGAGAAGGTCGGATGCTCGGCTTGATCGAGCATGAAGTCGGCCAGGTCGGCCCGCGGGGTGTCATTGCCGTGCGGCAGCGCGAACGCCTCGGCGTTCCGGCAGCGACCGGTTGCCGGGCCGTTGGTGAGTTGGGCGGGCCGGACGATCGTCCAGTCGCAGGCGCTGGCCATGACCAGCTTCTCCATCTCCATTTGATCGCGATAGATATTGCCGAAGATGCGTTTGAAGCCGTACTGGAATGCAAACGGCAGGTTGGGATCGTGGTTGGGGTTTGTGCCGCCGGACGTAATGCAGATCAGGCGTTTGACGCCGGTCCGGCCCATCGCGGCGAGGATGGCCCGGGCGCTGTCGGCGTGGATGCTGGTCGCGGCTGGGCTCATTGGCGCGCCGATGGCGGACAGGACGACCTCGGCGCCGCGCAGCGCGAGATCCAGGCTGGCCGGGTCGGCAAAGCTTCCAGGCAAAACGGTCAGATTAGCGTGGCGTTCGGTGATCGCTTTGGGCCGCCGGGCGACGGCCGTGACGGCATGCCCGCGGGCAAGTGCCTGGGCGACGAGGCGCTGCCCGGTCTGGCCAGTGGCGCCGAAAACAGTGAGTTTCAAGAGGATTTCCTTTTGTTGGGCGCAGCCTGAAAGCGGGTGACCTCGTCGGTCAGCGCGTTCAGGCCCGCAATGATGGCCCGTTCCCGGGCCGCCGGCAAGGGCGACAGGTCATCGAGCCAGCGATGGCGCACGGCAATGCACTCCTCGGTCAACGCGCGGCCGCGGAGGGTCAGCGCGACGGTCATGTAGCGCCGGTCTTCGGCCTTCTCGACCCGCGTCACCCAGCGCTCAGCCACGAAGTGGTCGATGAGTTGGGTGGCGGCCGGGCGCGAGACGCCCAGCATGTCCGCCACATCCCCGACCACGCACGGCCCCTCCTTGTAGAGGCGCATCAGCAGCGAGTAGTGGCTGAGCGACAGCCCGCGCGCGCGGAGCAGCCGCAGCAGTTCGCGCATGGCGCGATACATGAACACATCGATCCAATCGTGGAGGGCGCCCGACAACTGAGGGGACAGAGCCATGATTCACCATGCTTATTAGTTAAGATAACTTAATTATACGAGCCATGTGAAAACGCAGTGACGGGAAGATGATGGGCGGATAAGGGGCCGCGCATGCCTGCTTTCTGCCCGCTCTTTCCCCCCACAGACAGTCTTCCCTGCTTTCGGGCTGATCCGTGTAGACATCTTTACGTTCGTCGATGCTGTCCGGACGACTCGAACGGAAGCCCGGATTGACCAACGTAGAGATGCAGCGCGCGACCGTCTGAATCACGGAGAACACGGAGCCTGCAGTTGCCCCGGATTTCCAGGACAAGCGCATCGGATACGTGTCTGAATCGCGGATGCGGAAGATGACGCGGATGTCGCGGAGGGGATCATGTCATTCAGCGGCGACGATCTGTGTCATCTGTGTCATCCTCCGCGTCCGCGATTCAGACAATAGGGTGCGCCCGACGCGGATCAACCTCGGCCTGGGTGCCGCTAAAGGGTCCACGACTCAGGCGGGCCGCGCCTACCGCGGCGCGGCGTAGTCGATCGCCTGGTCCAGGTCCATCGCCCGGCCGGCCGCCCAAGCATGTGCCAGCGCGACCTCATCAATCTGCCCGCGCAAACGCGCCAAGCCCTCGTCGTATTCGCGTCGTTCCGGGGGCAACATGAGCGAGCCATTGGCGCCCCGGAGCGCCTCCGCCGCGCCAAAGAGCCGGCCTGCCCGCTCGCTCTGACTTTGCGCGACGGCGATCAGGGCAAAGCTTTCCAGGTCTCGCGCGACGGCCGCCTGCTGCCCCAATTCGGACCAAACCCGGATTGTCTCGCTGTAGCGGGCGGCGGCCTCCGTATTCCTCCCCTGCCAGCGCAGAATATGCCCCATCTCGCTCCGGCATGAGTTGTAGGAGGATCT
>JBDSIP010000281.1:0-2672 GCA_039917915.1 Thermoflexales bacterium | reverse complement strand
GCGCCCACGCCCCTCCGGGTGCGCCCGCGCAACTTCATCCTCGCCTTGGCTCGCCTGGGGCATGCCATCACCCTGGCCACGGTCGTCGAGGGAAAGGCCGAGGCTGAGGCGCTCAGGGTGTTCGAATCTCATGGTGTGACCGTGCTGGCCCTGCCGCTTGGGCTGGCGCGCAAAGGGATTAATGTGTTGGGCGCGCTCTTCTCGCCCGAGCCGCTTCAGGCCCGCTTCAGTTGGCAGCCGCGGCTTGCCGCGGGGCTGGCGGACGCAGCCGCCAACGCCGACGTCATCCACATCGAGCATTTGCGCGGCGCACGGTACGGCCTGGGGTTGAAGCAAACGCTTGTGGAACGCTGCCCGCCGATCGTGTGGGACAGCGTCGACTGCATCACCCATCTGTTTGAGCAGGCCAAAACCCATCGGCGTGGTCTTGCGGGCCGCGCCTTGACGGCCTTCGAGTTGCCTCGCACTCGCCGCTACGAAGCCCGCTTGACGGGCGCGTTTGCGCGCGTCCTGGTCACCTCACCCCGGGACCGCGATGCGCTCGCTGCGCTGGCGCAGGCGTCAATCTCGGTCGTCACCAATGGGGTCGATCTCGTGTCGTTTGCGACGCCGCCCCCCGGCGCGCGACGCGCGGCCAGCGTGCTCTTCTCCGGCAAGATGAGCTATCACGCAAACGTGGCCGCGGCGGTGTTCCTGGCCGAAGAGGTCATGCCGCTGGTGTGGGCGCGCCGGCCCGAGGCGCGCCTGCTCATCGCCGGGAGCCGCCCGCCGGCCCGCGTTCGCGCGCTGGCGGCGCATGACAGGCGCGTCACGGTCACCGGCTATGTCACGGACATGGCTGGGCTCATGCGTAGCGCCGCAGTCGGGGTCGCGCCGATGCTCTACGGCGCCGGCGTGCAGAACAAAGTGCTGGAGGCCATGGCCTGCGGCCTGCCGGTCGTGGCCACGCCCCTGGCGATCGCCGCGCTCGAGCGGGTTGGGCCGGGAGAGGAGTGCCTGGTCGGCGCCACCCCGGCCGAGCTGGCCGCCGCCATTGTTGCTCTGCTGGACGACCCGGGCCGGGCGGCTGACCTGGGGCGGGCCGGCCGAAGGTATGCCGAAGCCCATCACAACTGGGCCGCCATCGCCCGGCAGCTCACCGGGATCTACGAGGAAGTTGCGCGCGGAAAACCGTGATTCCGCGGTGGGCGAAAAAGGACTCGCCATGGCAATACTTGTGGATTCCCGCTTTCGCGGGAATGACGTTGGCGGGGAGTCGGAAGTGACGTTGGCGGGGAGTCGGGAATGACGTTGGCGGGGAGTCGGGAATGACGTTGGCGGGGAATCGGGAATGACGTTGGCGGGGAGTCGGGAATGACGTTGGCGGGGAGTTAGGACGTGCTCACCCATGGATTCCGGACTTCGGCGGATTGACGCGTCGAGACACAAGGCTCCCGCTTAGCTCGCGTAAAATGCTTCATTGCCCATTTGGGCCTTGGAACGCATCGATGCCATGACCGCCCAGCCTTCCTGGACAACCGACGCACCCAAGCGCGCCTTTGACGCGCTGCTCAGCTTGCTCGCCCTCATCGTCCTCAGCCCGCTACTCTTCAGCCTGGCCTTGATCGTCGCCCTCGACAGCCGAGGCCCGATCCTGCACCGCCGCCGCGTGATGGGGCGGGGCGGTGCCCAGTTCGACGCCTTCAAGCTGCGGACGATGGTCACCAATGGGGACGACGTGCTGGCTAAACACCCAGAATTGAGGGCCGAGCTCGAGCGCGATCACAAGCTCCGGGTCGACCCGCGGGTCACCCGTTCCGGCCGGTGGATGCGCAAACTCAGCCTCGACGAACTGCCTCAGCTTATCAACGTTCTGCGCGGTCAGATGAGCCTGGTCGGCCCGCGCATGATCTCGCCGCCCGAGCTGGCCCGTTACGGCGATGACGCCGCGCGTCTGCTCAGCGTGCGGCCCGGCATCACTGGCCTGTGGCAGATTTCGGGGCGCTCGAACCTCGATCGCGGCGACCGAGTCCGGCTCGATCTGCAATACGTGCAGACCCGGACGTTTTGGCTGGATGTCAAACTTCTGTTTCTGACCGTCCCCGTCGTGGTGTTTGGGCGGGGGGCCTACTAAGCCGGCATGCTCATCGCCCGCGCCCCTACCCGGTTGAGTTTCTTTGGCGGCGGCACCGACCTGTCGGCCTACTATCTACGCCATGGCGGGGCGGTCCTCAGCACCTCGATCAATCGTTACGTCTACGTGACGCTGAATGTGACCGAGGGGCGCGCCCTGCAGATCACTTCGTCGGACTATGGCACCTTCTACCGCCGGCCGCCCGGCGAGGCGCTGGTCTGGGACGGCGACCTCAGCCTGCCACGGGCCGTCCTGCACAACTTTGGGGTGGAGGATAACCTGGCGATTTTCATCTCATCCGAGATCCCGCCAGGAACGGGCCTGGGCTCGTCCAGCAGCGTGACCGTCGCGCTGTGCAAGGCGATCAGCGCGGCCAGTGGCCGGCGCCTCGGCAAGGAGGAACTGGCCCGCCTGGCCTGCCAGATCGAGATCGGCAAGCTGGGCAAGCCGATCGGCGTCCAAGATCAGTACGCCTCGGCCTATGGCGGGCTGAACTGGATGACCTTCGGCCCCGATGGCGTCACCGTCGAACCGGTTCGTCTCGCCACGCAGACGCTGA
>JBDSIP010000280.1:0-10196 GCA_039917915.1 Thermoflexales bacterium | reverse complement strand
TTGAACGAGAACGACAACCAGGGCATGCGTTATCACCTCCTGCCCTGCCTGCTGGCCCTGCGCCGGCTGGACGAAGCCCAGGCCCTGATGAAGCGCTACATCGACGACTGCGACTGGAGCGTGGTCTTCGCCTGGGGCCAGGTGCTCGCCTTCTTGCTCGCCGGCGATCCGGCGGCCGCGGCCAAGGCGCTGGTCGTCGCGCGGAAGCAAAACCCGCACATCGAGGCCTTTCTGCGAGGGCGACGCAAGGTGCCAAAGCGCCTTCCCGACAGTTACAGTCATGGCAGCGAGGAAGAGGCGTTGTGTTTCGCCGAGCCATTGGTGATGGCCTGGAAGCGCTATCCGGATTGTCAGAAGTGGTTGGCGACGCAGGGTATGCCCAACGGAGCACTCTTAACGAGTCCATCCTCAAAAAGGCGACCTGCTCACAAAAAGCTAGAATGAGACTCCCATGACCACACAACGCCACGCCATTCCGCGGATCGAATTCCTGCGGGTTTGCAACTATCGTGCGTTGCGCCTGCTTGAGTTCAAGGACATCACCCCTTTCACAGTCCTTGTTGGCCCAAACGGAAGTGGCAAGTCAACCGTCTTCGACGTGTTCGCATTCCTTTCCGAGAGCTTCACCTCTGGGTTGCGGAAAGCCTGGGATCGACGCGGACGCTTCAAGGAACTGCGGAGTCGGAATGCGGAAGGCCCAATCACGTTTGAGGTCAAGTACCGTGAGGAGCCTGGGCGCCCGATCATCACGTACCATTTGGAAATCGACGAGGATTCGAAGGGACCCTTTGTCAGCCGTGAATGGTTGAGGTGGAAGCGAGGTTCGCGAGGGAGGCCGTTTACCTTTCTCGATTTCAGTCATGGAGAGGGCGAAGTTGTGACCGGCGAGCAGCCTGATGAGCACGATGAACGCGTCAACGAGCGGCTTGATTCGCGCGAGTTGCTTGCGGTTAACACACTTGGCCAGCTGGCTCGAAACCCGCGCGTTGGAGCGCTTCGACGTTTCATCACGGGCTGGTACCTGTCCTACCTGACGGCGGACAATACTCGTGGCGTTCCCGAAGCCGGGCCGCAAGAACGATTGAGCACAACCGGTGACAATCTTCCGAATGTCATTCAGTATCTTAAAGAGCAGCACCCCGAGAGACTTAAACAGGTTCTCGATCTGCTGACCAAACGGGTCCCACGCCTCGAAAAGGTGGAGGCCGAGGTGTTGGCCGATGGCCGGCTGATGTTGCAAGTGAAGGATGCGCCCTTTCAGAAACCCGTGATGGCTAAATTCGCATCTGACGGCACGCTCAAAATGCTTGCTTACTTGACACTGCTCTACGATCCGGTCCCGCCGCAATTGATCGGGATTGAGGAGCCGGAGAATCAGTTGCATCCTCGTCTCTTGCCTGAACTGGCGGAGGAATGCCGAAAAGCAGCGGCAGCAACGCAACTTCTTGTCACAACGCACTCCCCATTCTTTCTAAACGCCCTCCGCCCAGAGGAAGTGTGGGTTCTGTATCGAGACGAGCAGGGCTATGCCCAGGCGCGCCGCGCTGCTGACATGCGGGGCGTCAATGAACAAATGGCGCAAGGGGCAAAACTGGGTCAACTCTGGATGGAAGGCCACTTTGAAGTAGGCGATCCGTTGGTCAATTCGGGGGCGCCCCGACGTCCTGAACCGAAGTAAAAGACGGGTAATGCTGGCTATGCACATCGAGTTCTTCCTGGAGGAGCCTTCAGCCGAGGCGCTACTGCAGGGTCTTCTTCCAAAGATCCTGCCCCGGAGCACGAGCTGGAACGCCATTGTTTTTCAGGGGAAATCCGACCTGCTGACGAACTTGGAATCGCGCCTCAAGGGATATCGGCATTGGATTCCTGACGATTGGCGCATCGTGGTCCTTGTGGATGAGGACGGGGAAGACTGCCGTGCCTTGAAAGCGCGACTCGAGGCCATCGCCCAAAGTGCCGGTTTTGCCACGAAGTCTGAACCACAAGGGGGTCAGTTCACCGTCGTGAATCGAATCGCCGTCGAGGAGATTGAAGCTTGGTACTTCGGTGATGGCCGAGCGCTATCGATAGCGTATCCAGGCGTCTCACCAAACCTAACGAATCAGGCGCGGTATCGCAATCCCGATGAAATTTCCGGCGGCACCTGGGAAGCCTTGGAGCGGGTATTGCAGCGAGCGGGCTATTACCGGGGAGGCCTGCCGAAGATTGAAGCGGCGCGCAAAATGGCGGCACATATGGACCCGACGCGAAACATTTCCGCGAGCTTTCGGTGTTTTGTTTCCGGTCTGGCCGCTTTTTGACTGCCAGCGGGGCCGAGACCAAACCAAAATGAGCCCTGCCCTCAACGAATCCATCGTCGAAGAGGCCGCCCTGGCCTGGTTCGAGGAGCTGGGCTACGCGCTCGGGTACGGGCCGGAGATCGCGCCGGGTGAACCGGCCTCGGAGCGGGATTCGTTTGGGGCAGTTGTGCTGGTCGGCCGCCTGCGCGAGGCCATCCACCGCCTGAACCCGGCCATCCCCGCCGAGGCGCGTGAGGAGGCTCTGCGCAAGGTCCTGCGGGTGGCCACGCCCTCGCTCACCCAGACCAACCGCGCCTTTCATCGCCTGCTGCGCGATGGCGTCCCGGTCGAATACCCGCGCCCCGATGGCGGCATCGCCGGCGACCACGCCCGGCTGCTGGACTTCGGCAACCCCGGCGCCAACGACTGGTTCGCCGTCAACCAGTTCGCCGTGATCGAGGGCCAGCACAATCGGCGGCCCGACATCGTCGTCTTTGTCAACGGCCTGCCGCTGGGGTTGATCGAGCTGAAGAACGCCGCCGACGAGGGCGCGACGATCTGGACCGCCTACGCCCAGACCCAGACCTACAAGGCCGAGATCCCCGCGCTGCTGCACTACAACGCCGTGCTGGTGCTGTCGGATGGCCTGCAGGCCCGGATCGGCTCGCTGACCGCCAATCAGGAGTGGTTCAAGGTCTGGCGGACCATCGACGGGGAGGCTGTCGCGCCCAAGTCGGCCCTGGAGCTGGAAGTCCTCGTGCGCGGGGTGTTTGAGCCGCGGCGCTTCCTCGACCTGCTCCAGCATTTCATCGTCTTCGAGGAGGAGCCCGATTCGGGCGCATTACGCAAGATCATCGCTGGCTATCACCAGTTCCACGCGGTCAATGCCGCCGTCGAGGAGACCGTCCGGGCGAGTGGCATGCGCGCGTTGGGCAGGGGCCTCCGCGAGGGGCGCGGCGCCTATTGGGTCGGCCGGATGAGCGGCGGCCTGCCCGGCGACCGGCGGGCCGGGGTGATCTGGCATACCCAGGGCAGCGGCAAGAGCTTCTCGATGCTGTTTTACGCTGCCCGCGTCGTGCGCCACCCAGCCATGCAGAACCCTACCCTGGTGGTCCTGACCGATCGGAACGACCTCGACGATCAGCTCTTCGGCCAGTTCCAGCGCTGTCAGGATATTCTGGGGCAGACGCCTGTGCAGGCGCCCAATCGCGAGGCGCTGCGTGCGCTGCTGGCCGTGGCCAGTGGCGGAGTGGTCTTCACCACCATCCAGAAGTTCTTGCCCGAGAAGGGCGAGCGCATGCCGGCCTTGAGCGCGCGCCGCAACATCATCGTCATCGCCGATGAAGCCCATCGCAGCCAATACGACCTCATCGACGGCCTGGCCCGCCACATGCGTGACGCGCTGCCGCAAGCCTCCTTCATCGGCTTCACTGGCACGCCAATCGAGAAGACCGACGCGAATACCCGGGCGGTCTTTGGCGATTACATCAGCATCTACGACATCCAGCGCGCCGTGGCCGACAAGGCAACCGTCCCGATCTACTACGAGAGCCGCATCGCAAAGCTGGGGCTGAACGCCGCCGAGCTGCCCAGGATCGACGAGGCGTTTGAGGAGATCACCGAGGGCGAGGAACAGACCCGCAAGGAGAAGCTCAAGACCAAGTGGGCGGCCCTTGAAGCGCTGGTCGGCGACCCCAAACGAATAAAGCTCATCGCCTCCGATCTCGTCGCCCATTTCGAGAAGCGGCTCGAGGCGATGGACGGCAAGGCCATGATCGTGTGCATGAGCCGACGGATCTGCGTGGATGTCTACGACGCGCTGATCAAGCTGCGTCCGGACTGGGCCAGCGCGAAGGACGATGACGCCGATGCCGAGCAGGGCAAAGCCTGCGTGGTGAAGGTGGTGATGACCGGCGGGGCCGATGACGGGCCCGCCTGGCAGCCGCATATCCGCAACAAGGACAAACGCCGCGCGCTGGCCAATCGTTTCAAGGACAGCAAGGACCCGTTCAAGATCGTCATCGTGCGCGATATGTGGCTGACTGGCTTCGACGCGCCCTGCCTGCACACGATGTATGCCGACAAGCCCATGCAGGGGCACGGCCTCATGCAGGCCATCGCCCGGGTCAACCGCGTCTTTCGAGATAAACCCGGCGGCCTGGTCGTCGATTACCTCGGGCTTGCCGATCAGCTCAAGCACGCCCTCGCCAGCTATACCGAGAGCGGCGGCCAGGGCGATCCGACCTACGACACGGCCCAGGCCGTCGCCGTCCTGCTCGAAAAGCACGGGATCGCCTGCGACATGCTCTTTGGCCTGAATTGGAGCGCCTGGACGACCGGCAAGCCGGCCGAGCGGCTTGCCCTCATCCCGGCTGGACAGGAGCGCATCCTCGAGCAGGAGGACGGCAAGTCGCGTTTCGTGCAGATTGTGTCCGACCTCTCCCGCGCGTTCGCGTTGTGCGCGGCCAGCGACGAAGCGACCGAAATCCGCGATGACGTCAGTTTTTTTCAGGCCATCCAGGCTGCGTTGAACAAGCAGACGAGCAACGAGGGAAGGACGCCTGAGCAGATCGACGCGGCCGTGCGCCAGCTCGTGTCCAGCGCCATCACCACCGACGGGCAGGTCATCGACGTCTTCACCGCGGCGGGTTTGCCCCGGCCCGATATCAGCATCCTGTCCGAGCAGTTTTTGGCCGAGGTGCGTGGACTCAAGCACAAGAACGTCGCGGCAGAGTTGCTGGCCAAGCTGCTCAAGGACGAGCTCAAGGTGCGCTCCCGGCGCAATCTGGTGCAGAGCCAGCTCTTCTCCGAGATGCTCAAGAAGACGCTCAACGCGTATCACAACCGGGCCATCGCCACCCAGGAGGTCATCGAGGAGCTCATCAAGTTGGCCAAAGAGATGGAGGCCGCCAGCCGGCGCGGCGAGGACCTCGGCCTGAGCGACGATGAGGTCGCCTTCTACGATGCCCTGGCCGCCAACGCCTCGGCGGTGCAGGCGATGGGCGACAGCAAGCTCAAGGTCATCGCGGCCGAGCTGCTCACTCGGGTGCGTCAGAGCGCCACCATTGACTGGACGCTGCGCGAGAGCGCCCGGGCCAAAATTCGCGTCATCGTGAAGCGCATTCTGAATCACTACGGCTACCCGCCGGATCTGCAGGACGAAGCCGTCCAGACCGTCCTGCGCCAGGCCGAGCTGCTGTGCGCAGATTTGGCGGCGCCTTGACCGTCGTCAAACATCGATATACAGGATGGACAGGATGGCCAATCCCGCATCAACCTGGCCCGCGTCAACCGTCATCGCCGCGAAAGCGGCGATCCAGTACACGAGTCCATGCACGTTGCGGCATAGATGGCGTAGGCTCTTGCACTGGATCGCCGCTTTCGCGGCGATGACGGTGGTGGGGAGCTGATACGCCGGGGGGCCGTTCGCCGCGGTCGTGAGGCGGGTAGCCGACGGCATTGCCGTCGGTTACCCGCGTTCTACCGCCAGCGCGACCCGCACCCGCGCGCCGGCGCCCGGGGCGCTGCTGACCTCCACCGTCGCTCCGATTGCGCTGGCCCGCTCGCGGATGCTGAAGATGCCCAGGCCGTCGGGGTTGCCCGGCTCCGACACGTCAAATCCGCGCCCGTCATCAGCAACGGTGAGCGTCAGGGCTCCCGGCGTCGCGCTCAGCTCGATCGCCACCTGCCGGGCATCCGCATGCCGCAGCGCGTTCGCGACCGCCTCCTGGGCGATGCGAAAGAGGGCAAGCTCGACCTCGGGCTCCTGGCGCGTGATGTCGCCGGCGCAGTCGAACGAGACCCGCACCGGCGGCATGCGTTGTGCGCTGAGCTCGTCGGTCTCCAACGCCAGGCGCTCCAGCGCGCTCATCAGGCCGGACTCCTCGAGATAGATCGGCCGCAACCCGCGGCTGATCCGCCGGACGTCGTCGATCATGCGCTGGGCGTGGTCGCGCAGCTCGCCCAGCCGGGCCTGGGTGGCAGCGTCCGCGGGCAACATCCCCTTGAGCAGTTGCGCGCGCTGGGCCAAAGCAACGAGATTTTGAATCGTGTCGTCGTGCAGTTCATGGGCCAGGCGGGCCCGCTCGCTCTCCTGGGCGCGCATGACCGCCTGAGCGTGCGCGCGCAGGCTGCGCTGATCGGCCTGAATCCGGGCCGCCATCTTCTCGAGGGTCGCCCCCAGATCCTTGATCTCCTGGATCCCATCCCGGTGCAGCCCGCGGGCCAGGGCGTCGAGATCGCCCTCTTCCACGCGCTGGGCGGCGGCCTGGAGTTGCTGCAAGGGCCGCACGATACGGCGCAGCCCGAGGGTGATCGCGAGCGCGGTCAGCAGGGCCACCGGCAGCAGCACCAGCGGCGCGGCCAGCGAAAAGCGCATCATCGGGTCGAGGACGGCCTCCCAGGGCTCCTTGAGGATGACGCCCAGCGGCTCGCTGCCCGGCGCCAGACGCAAACGGGCGAAGGACACCACATGCTCCTCGCCCGAAACCGGATCGTTCTGGTAGACCGTTCCCTCTTGTCCATCCAACGCAGGTAAAACACCTGCTTGCGCGGCCGCGTTTGGGCCGAGCCGGGCGGAGTTTGTGTGGATGATGACGGTCCCGGCCCGGTCAAAGACATAGGCGTCCACCCGGTGCTCGCCGCCCATCGGATTGACCAGGGCTTCGAGGGCCGCCGACGTCAGACAAGCCCGAGCCCGTTCGGTCGAGGGGGCATTCTGTGGCGCCGCGCAATCCCGCAGCGCGTCGCTCAGGACGATTGCGGTGGCGACGATCGCCCGGTTGTCGCGCTCGCCTACCATCGCGCGCATGGCCTGCTGGTGGGCGGCCAGCGCGCCAAACGAAACGGCCGACAACACCAGGGTCAAGGGCAGCAGGGTGACCAGCAGGAGTTGGGCGGAGAATCCCCGCAGCAGGCGTTGCATCTCACTCCTGGGGGATCAGACCCAGCCGGATGCCGATCATCACGGCTTCGGTTCGGCTGCTGGCGCTCAGCTTCTCGAAAATGTTGGCGATGTGACTCTGCACGGTCCGATCGCTGATGTCAAGCCGGGCGGCGATGGCTTTGTTGGTTTGCCCCTGGGCGATCAGCCGCAGCACCTCGCGCTCGCGGGCAGACACCTCGGCTCGCGGCATCCCGCCTCGCCCGTCGGCCAGCGGACTGCGCGCGAGGACCTGGATCAGGCCCTCGTCCAGGGCCAGCCGGCCGGACCGAACCGTCACCACAGCATTCACCAGGTCGGCGGGAGCGGTGGTCTTGAGGACATACCCATTTGCGCCGGCCTGCAGGGCGCTCATCACATACGGGTCGTCGTCGTAGGCCGAGACCATGAGAATGGCGCACGGCAGTTTCTCCGCGCGGATCCGGCGGGCGGTCTCAATGCCGTTCAGCTTCGGCATCTGCACATCCAGCAGCACCACATCCGGGGTCAGGGCGCGGGCCATCTCGAGCGCCTGTTCGCCGTCGGTTGCCTCACCGACGATCTCCATCCGCGGGTCGGTTTCGAGATACTCGCGAATGCCCTTGCGGACCATGCCGTGGTCATCGGCCAGGACGAGTCTGATTCGCGATTGCATGACTGCGTATTATCCGTTTTGAAGACGGTCTTCCCAGACCCTGCTCGCCAAACCCGCCTTCGACTGGGCTGCTGTCTGTCTGACCCTTGTCGGGCGGGGCGCATTGGCAACCAGGTGGCCTGATGCTCGGAGAAGCATCGCAGTGAATCCCGAGCCGGGCCACATACCAGATTGCCCGTCACACGTTCCGCATTGAGCAGGACCGTGTGGCGGGCAAAGCGGTACGCCTGTCTCAACGCTTGCCGTCGGGCCAGGTGACAAAGGGCATGTTGATCACCACGCCCGGGCGCTCGAAGGTGATTTCGGCTTTGCCTTCGGCGGCTTTGATGTCCGCCAGCGACTTCAGCTCGCGCGAAGTCTTCTCGTCTTTCCAGCTGACAAGCACCAGCCGGCGGAGTGGCGTGTAGCCTTTGCTGCCCGGCGGGTTGTCAAAGACATCGGGCTGGAACCCGAGCGGGCCCATGCCTTTGATGCCATTCTTGAACACATACACGTCGGCGAGCATCTCCGCAGGCGCTTTGGATAGGGAGGCCACCTCGATCACCGGCGAGTTCATCATCGCGCTCAGCAGCTTTGCGGTCGCGGCATCGGAAGCTTCTGTGTGCATGAAGTAGATCTCTTTGCCATCCACATAGGCCATGCCCGCAGGCACCTTCGGCACGTTGGACATGTCCATGCCGGGCATGCCGCCCATCGCCGGGGCTGTCGGAGTCGCCGCGGCTGTCGGAGTCGCCGCGGCTGTCGGAGTCGCCGCGGCTGTCGGAGTCGCCGCGGCTGTCGGAGTCGCCGCGGCTGTCGGAGTCGCCGGGGCTATGGCCGCGCAAGCGCTCAGCGCCAACGCTGACGCAAACAGCGCGCCGGCGCGGACAAGATTTCTGGGATTGACTGTTGACATGTTTGGCTTGTTCTCCTTCTGTAGCGGCCCTTCGGATTGCCTGTTTGTCCGAACGTCCACTGTCTGATCTCCTCCGCCAGGCGCTTATGGCACCCTGTCGGACATTGCGTTATGTAATTTGCCGGATTGTTTACCGGCGCAAGAGCATTGGACGGATGTCCAGGCAAGCGGTCGGCGCCCCGCGATGCCCTGCGCCTGGCACAACGATAGAGGAGTCGAGCGGAAAAAGCGTTGGCGAGTTGGCCAGCTCGGCGTAGGCAAAAATGCCTAGAAGCTGTCCTACAAACACCCTGCATGCCCATCCCACCGCCCGGCGTGGGCGTGGGCGAGCCGCCCGTGCCCCCGTGCCAGGGATGTTGTGGCCGGGCATCCCGCCCGGGTTGTTGCCCGTCATTGTCGGCATGCTGCCCGCGCCGCCCAAATACACAAATTGGTTGTTCGCGTCAAAGGCGCGGTCCTGGATGACGAGCGGAACATCGTAGGCGCCCGTGGGCAGGCCGGCAGCCGCCTCTTCAGGATCACTGACCAGAAACATGCCGGCCAGACCGTTGTAAACCTGCACGCCGGTCTGTTCGTGCGGGTGGGGGTGAAACCAGTATGAGCCAGCGCGATCTACACTTCGAACGCGTAACCGTAGGACTGGCCCGGCTGAATTGCAAAGCGCGGGTGGCCATCCATCTCCTCGGGCAGGGTCAGGCCATGCCAATGCGCGATGCTGGGGTGCCCAGCCGGCAGATCATTCTTGAAGTTGACCCGCACGCGCTGGCCCTTCTTCGCCCGAATGATGGGACCCAGGTAACTTTCCTTCAGAGTGACCAGGCTCGAGGCATCGCCTTTGGCCAGGCTGGCCTGGTAGCCCCACACGGCGGTGCTCTTGCCCGGCAAGATCTGGGCGTTGCTGGCGGCCGCGCGCAGATTGAACTCGATATCCGGGCTGAAGCCGCCGCTCGCCTCGCGCGGGGTGGGTCCCGCAGCCACCGGCGCCGAGAGTGCGCAGAAACCTGCGCCTGAAAAATTGAGATTCAAGATTTGGGTGAGTTTGCGAAACGCGAGTCGCTAGCGGATACCGGCTTCACGTTGAAGCGCGCGCACATACAGGGTGATCTCGCGGGTTTCGGAGTCGGTAACGGTGGCCTGGGCGGGCATATTCCCGAAGTTCCAGTGATGTTGGACCGAGCCGTTTCGGACGGCCAAAAGGAAAGCGGCGTCCGAATGGTGGCTGGGCTCGTAAATCTTGTGGACCAGCGGCGGACCGGTCTGATTGCCCGTGCCGCGCACACCGTGACAGGCCGCGCAGGTCTGATTGAACAACTGCTCGCCGCGCGAGGCTCCGGGGGCCGAGGTCGGCACCGCCATCGGCGTGGGGGGCACGCTGGCGGCAGCGTTGGCGCAAGCGACCAATCCTCCCGCGAGGAGAAGACCGGTCGCGAGGCCCAGAAGTCGTTT
>JBDSIP010000279.1:0-3602 GCA_039917915.1 Thermoflexales bacterium | reverse complement strand
GGAGCAGGGCGGGCACATCGTCGCGAGCAAGTCGCTGTATGGCGGCACGCATACCCAGTTCGACATCACCCTGCGCAAATTCGGGATTGCCACGACGTTTGTCGATCCCGCCGATCCCGAGAACTTCCGGCGCGCGATTACACCCGCCACCCGGGCCGTCTACGGCGAGACAATCGGCAACCCGCGCGCGGACGTTCTGGACCTCGAAGCCGTTGCCGCCATCGCGCATGCCAATGGGCTGCCCTTTGTCGTCGACAACACCTTCGCCTCGCCTTATCTTTGCCGGCCGCTTGAATGGGGGGCCGATATCGTCATCCACAGCGCGACCAAATTCATCGGCGGGCATGGCACCAGCATTGGCGGTGTCATCGTCGATGGCGGCAAATTCCCATGGGATAACGGCAAATTCCCGGGCATGGTCGACCCAAGCCAGGGTTATCACGGCATCCGCTTCTTCGAAACCTTTGGCGATTTCGCCTGGATCATGAAGGCCCGGGTCGAGTCACTCCGCGATATCGGACCGGCCCTCAGTCCGTTCAATGCCTTCCAGTTTTTGCTCGGTCTCGAGACGCTCGGTTTGCGCATGCAGCGACATGTGGCCAACGCCAGCGCCGTGGCCGCCTGGCTGGCCGCGGACCCGCGGGTGGGGTGGGTCAGCTATCCCACGCTGCCCGGCAACCCGAGCGCCGCCCTGGCCGCGAAGTATCTCCCCCTTGGCGCGGGCGCGGTCTTCACCTTCGGCCTGCAGGGCGGATATGAGGCGGCCAAAGACTTTATCGGTCGCTTGCAGTTGTTCAGCCACCTCGCCAACGTAGGCGACGCCAAGTCGCTGGTCATCCATCCGGCCAGCACCACCCACGCTCAGCTCAGCGCTGCTGAGCAGGAGACGGCCGGGATCTCACCCGATCTGATCCGCCTGTCCATTGGCCTCGAGGACATCGAGGATATCCTGTGGGACCTTGATCAGGCGATGGGACCGCGAGCGTAACCGACATGGCCAAGCTGATCACTTCCGCCGCCGAGCGGCTCCAAATTCTCAGCGACTACAAGCGCATCGCCATCGTCGGCCTGAGCGCCAACGCCTTTCGGCCCAGCCACTTTGCTGCGATCTACCTGATCGCCGAGGGCTACGAGATCATCCCCGTCAACCCGCGCGAAACCGAGATCCTCGGCCGGAAGTGCTATCCGTCCTTGCTCAAACTGGCCGAAACCCGCCCAAACAGCGTCGATATCGTCGATGTCTTTCGCAACCCCGCCGATGTGCCGCCCCTGGTCGACGAAGCTATCGCCATCGGGGCCAAGGTGCTGTGGCTGCAACTGGGTGTCATCAACGAAGCGGCGGCTGAGAAAGCCATTGCCGGCGGTTTGGATGTTGTCATGGATCGCTGCGTCAAAATCGAACACGCCCGCTTCTTTGGCGGTCTCAACCTTATCGGGCTGAATACCGGCGTTATCAGCGCCCGTCGGCTGAAGAATCTGTGATCAGGATGGAAATCACCCGCCTTTCGTTGCGTCGCGCCGGCCTCGCCGCGCTGCTGTTCGCTTCCGTTGCGCTGCCCGCGCCGGCGTCCGCCGCGACCGAGGCTCAGACGCCGCCAGTGGCGCGCCTGGAGGCGGCGGCGTGCGCTGAGATGCTGAGGCGCGAAACCACCAGCCCGCTCGACGCGATCTTCCCCGCTGATATCTCCAAGGTCGAATGCGGTTATGTGGCTGTGCCGCTGGAGCACGCCAGGCCGGGCGGGCCAACGATCAAACTCGCGGTCGCAATCCTGCGCGCCAGCGGAACCGCCCGCCAGGCGGATCCATTCGTTATGCTCCAGGGCGGGCCGGGCGGCGGCACGATCGAAACCTATGTCACGATCATGGGCGCAAGCCCGTTGCGCGTTACGCGCGACATTGTGCTCTTCGATCAGCGCGGCACGGGGAAATCGCTCCCGGCGCTGAAGTGTCCCGAATCTATCGCGTTGACCCGGGCCAGCATCGAGAAAACGCAAGACCACGAGACGGCGGCCCGTCTGTCCTGGGAGGCGACCCAGGCCTGCCACGACCGATTGGCCCGCGAGGGCGTCAACCTGTCGGCCTACGACAGCCTGGAGAACGCCGCCGATATCGACTCCGTGCGCCAGGCGCTCGGCTACGCCAGGATCAACCTGTACGGCGTGTCGTATGGCACCCTTCTGGCCCTGCATGCCATGCGTCTCGAGCCGCAGATTTTGCGCTCGGTGATTCTGGACGCGGTCGTGCCGCCCCAGACCAACTTCGTCATCGAAGCCACCCGGGCCGAAAACCGCGCCCTGACCGAGTTGTTTGCCGCCTGCGCGGCAGACGCGCGCTGCGCCGCGGACTATCCCGCGCTTGAAATGGTGTATCTCGCCCAGATTGAGCGCTTGTCAAAAACACCGGCCCGCGCCCGAATCGTCGATCCGGCGACCGGGGCGGTCTACAACGCTGTCATTGATGGCGATACTTTTCGGGGCCTGATCTTTCAGGCGCTCTACTCGACCGACCTCATCCCGCTGCTGCCGGGGATCATCTTCGAGATCTCGGTGGACTACTTCGGTACGTTGGGCAACGTCGCAAGCCTGTTCGCCTTTGACCAGTCAGTGGCAAGCGGCATGTACATGTCGGTGATCTGCGCCGAGGACGCCGACTTCAAGCCTGCCGACGCGGCCAGTGCCGACATCCGGCCGGCCCTGACCCGCTACGCTGCGCAGGATGCGGCAGACTTTCAGGCGGCCTGCCAACGCTGGAATGTGGATCTCCTGCCGGCTTCGGTCGACGAACCGGTGGTCAGCGATATCCCAACCCTGGTGCTGAACGGCCGCTTCGACCCGATTACGCCGCCAGCCAATGGCGAAGCAGCCGCCCGCAGCCTGAAACGCGCGACCGTCCTCACTTTCCCAAATACCGGGCACGGCGCATTTCAGTCTGAACCCTGCGCGTCAGCGATCGCGGCTGCCTTTGTGACCAATCCAGAGGTCGCGCCTTCCAGCGCCTGCATCGGGGCCCTGGGCCCGCCCCGCTTCATCGCACGCGGCGAACTGCTGCGGGTTCCGGTCTTTGGCGAGCTCTTGACCGCGCCGGGGCGCGACCGAAGCGCTGAGTCATCTGCGCTGGGCATCGGCTTGTTGCTGATGCTGTCGGGTCTGTTGCTTCTGCCGTTGGGCTGGCTGGCCCGCACCATCCTAAAGAAGCATCACCCCAGCCTCAAGCCCCCGCTTCTGGCCAAACTCATGCCGTGGGCGGTCGCCCTCAACGCGCTGCTGCTGCTCGGCTTTCTGACCGGATTCCTGATCGCCCCGATCTTCGACCTGGCCGGCGGCGCGTATACCTTTCTCGTTGGATTGGGCAGGCAGTATCAGCCGTTATTTGTTCTCCCCTGGATCAGCCTCGGACTGACCGGGCTTACGCTCGCGGGCGCCGTGGCCGGCGTGGCCAGCCCAGCCTGGGGGGTGCTGCGCAAGGTCTACCGCGCTGCGCTCGGGCTGGCGTCGGCTATCGCCGTCGGCGTGCTGATCCTGTGGGGGCTATTGGGAGTCCTCTTCGCTGCTTGATAGTATCCGGGCGCGCAATCCCCCGGCGCAGCCGGGGGGATTGCGCGC
>JBDSIP010000278.1:0-8966 GCA_039917915.1 Thermoflexales bacterium | reverse complement strand
GTATGCGGCGCGCGTTTCAACAACGGGTTCCCACCCGCTGATGACGCTTACTACCCGCCCGGACAGACCCGCTACACCTGGTCCTCGGGCACCAGCCATGCCGCCCCCGCCATCGCCGGAGCCGCCGCGCTTATCGCCGAACATTACTCGCGTACGGCCCAGCTCGGGGCGTGGCCCAGCCCAGCCATGGCGCGGGCGAATTTAATCAATAGCACCCGCTACCTTACCGGCGCCTCTGCCAACGACGATCTTCCTGGCGCGGGCCAGGGTTGGGGGGCGCCCAATCTCAGCCTGGCCTTTGACGATACGGGCCGGGCCTGGGTCGACCAAACCATCCTCTTCACGGCAAGCGGCCAGGATCGAACCCTGAATGGATATGTCGCTCATCCGGCCAGGCCGGTGCGGGTCACCCTGGCCTGGACAGACGCGCCCGGCAATCCGATCGGCGGCGCCTATGTTAACGATCTCGATCTCGAAGTCATCGTTGCCGGCCAAACGTATAAAGGCAATTTTTTCGCGGGCGGCGCATCGGCAATCGGCGGATCTGCGGACGCCATTAATTCGGTCGAGAGCGTCTTTCTTCCGGCCGGTCAAAGCGGCCCGCTGACCGTCCGCGTCGTCGCCCGCAATATCGTCGGCGATGGCGTGCCGTCAGCGCCGGGTAACCTGGATCAGGACTATGCCCTGGTGGTCTACAACATTGACCAAAGCTTCGGCGCCCTGGCGGTAACCGCCTCCGATTCGAATTCCGGCGCCGGCGTTTCGGGCGTGTCCATCGGCCTGGCCGATGCGTCGGGCGCTCCCGCGACTTCCGGGATCACCGGACCAGGTGGCGAAGCATCCCTCTTCGCGTCGGCGGGTATCTACACCGTCAGTATTTCGGCGCCTGGCTTCATCTCCCAGACCCTGAGCGCTGTCACCATCGCACCCAACCTGACCACGACCCTGGGCGTCTCCCTAACGACGTTGCCGCGCGCCATACTGTCTGGCATCACCCGGGATAGCGCGCATGGCTATCCACTCCAGTCGTCGGTCATCGCCGTCGCTGGCGACGTGACCCGCAGCACGTGGTCGGATCCCGCGACGGGTTTCTACAGCCTGACTCTGCCAAGTGGTCCCGGCGTGCTGGTCACGGCGGTGGCCGGCCTGCCGGGATATCGGCCTGCGGCCGCAACGGTGGATCTCACGGTTTCGATGACCCGCGATCTCGCCCTCGCGCCCAACGTCGATTGCGCGCCCGCAGGCTACTCGGCGAACTTCTTCGGCGTATTTGAGACTTTCAGCGCCGCGAGCACCCCCGCCGGCTGGACGATCGTCGACGCGAGCGGCGGCGGGGCATGGGCATTCAACGATCCAAATCCCCGAGGCAACCGGACTGGCGGCGCGGGGGGCATGGCAATCGTAGATAGCGACTTCTACGGTAGCGGCAAGACTCAGAACACTGAGCTGCGAACTCCCGCCCTGAACTTCTCGACCAAGCCCGAGGTGTTCCTGCGCTTCCGCACGGACTTTGTTTGGTTTGCTACTGCGCCAAATGAAGTTGCCGATGTCGATATCAGCCAAAATGGCGCGTCTGGGCCCTGGCTGAACGTGTGGCGCCGAACCGACTCATATCTCGGACCTGTTGAGGAAACGCTTGATGTTTCAGCCGTGGCCGGCGGCCGCTCCAACGTGATGGCCCGCTTCCGCTACTACAACGCCTCCTTCGACTGGTGGTGGCAAGTGGACGATGTGCGCTTTGGGCACACCGACTGCGTGGCGGTCACAGGCGGGGTTGTCACCGGGCGCGTCACCGGCGCCGGCGATGGCGCGCTGATTGACGGCGCGACGGTCAGCCCCTCAGTCGGCCTCAGCGTCACGAGCGGCGCGGGGCTGCCGGCGGGCCAGTACGCAATGTTCCTGCCGAGCGGCGCCTACACGCTCACCGCCATCGGGCCCGGCGCCGCGGGACGCGCAAGCGCCGTGGTCGTCATCACATCCGGCGGTGTTTTCACGCATGACTTCGTCCTGCCCGCGCCCGGTCTCGCAATCGCGCCGGATCACTATGAGCTCACCCTCACCCAGGGTACCAGCGTGACAGCCGGCATGTGGGTGACAAATACCGGCACCCTGTCGCTCACCTGGCAAGCCTACGAATCCAGCGTGGGACAACTCACTTTCGACCCGTTGAACCGGCGCAGTAATGGTCCAGCGCCAAACTATGGCGGCCCAGACGCTGGCGGCTACTTCTGGACCACGTCGGATGAACCCGGCGGTCCAACCTATGCCTGGGTCGACACGGCAGGCGGCCAATCGTACGGTCTGAGCGATGATGGCGAAGTTAACATCAGCCTGCCGTTTCCCATCGGGTTTTACACGCTGACGACCCAAAGCCTGCGGATCGGCAATAACGGCGCACTCCTGGTCGGCGTTACAGCCGGCGATGTCGACTACCAAAACCTTGATCTGATCAGCGTACCGGCCTATCTCGTCTCGCCTTTCTGGGATGACCTGGACGGTGGCGGCACGGTACGGTGGATGACGATAGGCGCTTTTCCGAATCGCGCGGCCGTCATCGAGTGGCGCGACATCCCGCGCTACACCACAGCCGGTCCGGTGGGCGCAGCGACGTTTCAGGTCCTGCTTTACGAAGACGGCACGGCCGTATTTCAATATGCCGACGTCTCGTTTGGCATCAGCGCCTACGATGACGGGGCCAGCGCCACGGTCGGTATTCGCGGGTTGAACCCGGACCAGAGCCTGCAGTATTCGCGAGATGCGGCAAGCCTCGGTCCAAATCTCGCCATCCGTTTCAGTCGCGGGAGCCGGCCCGATCTCGCGCCCTGGCTGACGGCGAACCCGCTGTCAAGCACCGCGCTGCTGGGCGGTTCACGCATCAGCCTGACTTTTGACGCCGGCCAGGTTGCCCAGCCCGGCGTCTACACGGCGACCTTAACGATCGATAGCAACGCACCGTCACCCCGCCGAGACGCGCCGGTGACGATGACGGTCCTGCCTCTAGCCAGCCAGGGATTGCTCCGGATTGCGGCCCGGTCGCTGGGGGCCTGTGACATCCAGCCAGCGCCGCTGGGCGGCGCGCAGATCAGGATCGCCAGCGCGGCGCCCTTCAGCGCCAGTTTGCGCGCCGACGAAACTGGCGCCGCCGCGCGCTGGCTGGAGGCTGGCGTCTACACCGTGACGGTCACGGCGCCGGGCGCGCTGACGTCGACGCTGACCACGACCGTCACAGCCGGCACCGCCATCACCGCCCAGGCGGAACTGCGGGCGGCCCTGCCCTGCGCGGCGTTGACGCCCCCCACCCTGCTCGTCACAACAACCCTCAGCGTTGTCACCGCAACAGCCCGCCTGACCAACACCGGCGCAGGCATCCTCAACTGGACGATGACAGAAGGTTCTAGCACGTTGTGCAGTGCCAGCGTGGCCTGGCTCAGCGCTCCGCCGACCGGCACCCTCGCGGCGGGTGCCAGCGCCGAGCGGGCCATCGTCGTCGATGGCCGGGCACTGCTCCGCGGCCGCTATGACGCCTGGCTGTGCGCGCTGACCAATGACCCGCTGCATCCCAACCTGCCCATCGCCATCACGGTCTGGAGCGACGCGCAAACGCTTTATCTGCCGGTGATTCGTCGGCCGTAGTTTTCCGGAGACGATATCCCCGGCGGAGCCGGGGATATCGTCTCCGGGCACATTCAAACAATATGAAGCTCGAGCAAGTTGACCTGTATCAGATTCGGATGCCGCTCATCGCGCCCTTTGAGACCAGCTTTGGCAGCAAGAGTCATCGCGACATCATCCTCGTGCGCGCCATCGGCGAGGGCGTCGTCGGCTGGGGCGAATATGCCGCGGACGGGCCGGGCTACTCGTATGAAACCGCCCAGACAGGCTGGCACATCCTGTCCGACTATCTGATTCCGCTTGCGTTTCAGGAGCCGTTTGGCAATCCTCGCGAGTGCCCGGAACGTTTCAAGCGCGTGCGCGGGCACAACTTCGCAAAGTCCGGGCTTGAGGGCGCAATCTGGGACATCTTCGCTCAACAGGCTGGGCTCAGCCTCGGCCAGTACATCGATGCCGGGCGCAAGATCGTGCGCGATCGGGTCGTGGTGGGGGTGAGCATCGGCATCCAACCCACGCCCGAGGCGCTCGTTGAGAAGATCCGCAGCTTTCTCCAATATGGCTTCATGCGGATCAAGATGAAGATCAAGCCTGGTCGCGACATTTGCGACGCGCAGGCGGCCCGGGCGGCCTTTCCCGATCGCATGCTGATGGTCGATGCGAACTCGGCCTACACCCTCAAGGATGCGCCGCTGTTCCAGCGGATGGATGAACTCGGCTTGCTCATGATCGAACAGCCCCTGGGCGACGACGATATCTACGAGCACCACAAACTTCAGCGCCTGATCAAGACGCCCATCTGTCTTGATGAGAGCATTCACACCCCCAATCACGCCCGGATGGCGATCGAACTCGGGGCGTGCCGGATCATCAACATCAAGCAAGGCCGCGTCGGCGGCTTGACCCGGGCCATCGAGATTCATGATCTATGCCAGAACGCCGGCATCCCAGCGTGGTGCGGCGGGATGCTCGAGACTGGCGTGGGACGGGCGCTCAATCTGGCGCTTGCCTCACTGCCAAACTTCACCCTTCCCAGCGACCTGAGCGCCAGCAATCGCTACTACAACCCCGACCTGATCGATCCGCCCTTTGATATCAACGCCGACGGGACGATCAGCGTGCCGACCGGCCCCGGGATTGGGGTGAATCTGGTCGAGGCGCGCTTGAAACGGGTCACGATGCGCCAGGCGACCTACTACCCATGAGTCGCATGAATTACGAAAACGCGATAACCCGCGCCCGGAGGGTGGTCGAGGCCGAGACTGAGGCGATCAACCCGGTATGCCGCACCCGCCTGATGGTCCACCCCGCGCAGGCTGCGCAGTCGGTGCTGTTCTTTCACGGGCTGACCTCCTGCCCGCGCCAATTCGAGCCGCTGGGGAAAATCCTCTTTGAACGGGGATGGAACGTCTACATTCCGCGGATGCCCTTTCATGGTTATGCGGACAAGATGACCGGCGATCTGGCCCGCCTGCGCAAACGTGATTTGATCGACTGGGCGGCCGAGAGCGCCGACATCGCGGCCGGCCTGGGCGAGCGGGCGGTGGTGGCCGGCTTGTCGGTGGGCGGGGCCTGCGCGGCCTGGGTGGCCCAGAACGTGGCCGCGGTGGATCGGGCGGTCGTGATTTCACCGTTCCTACGCACCCCTGCCGTGCCCGCCGGTCTGACGCGACCGGCCGCGGCATTGTTCGGCCTGCTGCCGAACCAGTGGCGCTGGTGGGATCCAATGCTCAAGGATGCCCGCAGCGCGCCCGATTTCAGCTATCCACGCCTGGCCACCCGGGCGGTCGCGGCCGCCCTCGGATTGTCGATGGCCGTGATGGACGGCGCGCAACAGCGCGCGGCCGCGGTCAAGAAGGTTACGCTGGTGTTGAACGAGAACGACAAGGTTGTCGACAACGCCGCCATTCGCGAATTGCACGACCAATGGTATGAGCGCGGCGTAGACGCGCGACTGTATGTGTTCGGCCGCGAATCGAATCTCCCCCATGACTTGATCGGGGCCGAGCATCCTGAACAGCATGTCGATGTCGTGTATCCGGTGGTCCTCAAACTGATTGAGGAGTAGTTCGGAAAATCGGGTCGCCGAAGGGATGACGCCAGGTGCTGCCACTCTGGATGCCGATGCGAACACCCCGGGGACCATCCCACGGAGCCTTAGCCCGCCTCAACAGCCGCTTTCACCACACTGCGACGCCCGATGAGCCCGCCCACCCAGCCCCCGATCTGACCAAGGAGCGCGGCGAAAATCACATACGCCGCGATGTAACTGACATACTGTTGCTGAAAATACACGAGTCCCGGGCTGATGCCAGCCTGGGCAATCGTACTGGCCTGGGCGGGGCCGAGCGCCTCAAGCATTCGGGCGGCAGTCATATCCGTCATCGTCGCGGCCTGGATGCCATAGAAGACGGCAAACGGCAGTGCCAGGCCAAGCGCAGCCAGGGTCCCGCCACTCCGTCCGGCCCGGCCGGCGACGGGCGCATGCACGACCGCCGCGGCGCGCCCGGACATGATGCCTCCCATCAGGGCGGTCGTCATCATGAGGACGCAATTCGCGGCGTGAAACTCGGCCGCGAGCACAACAAAGAGCAGTCCGACGGCGAGACCAATCAGGCCGGCCACCCGTCCGCGGCGCTGGCCTGCCGAAAGCGCGGCAACCTCGTTGGGATGACGTTGTTGTTTCACCGTTCAATCCTTGTCATACAGGTCCAGTACTTTGGGGCTGGGGTCACCGTCGCCGTCGGCGATTATGTCATTTCTACTTCCGCCGACGCTGGCGATCAGCCGCCCCAAATCCATACGCCCCGGCCAGGCCGATTGCCAGCAACACGATTCCCATGACGGGATCCGGGGCGCTTGCGGCCGTTGGCGGTTTGGCATTCCCAGGCACAGCGGCCACATACTGAGGCTGTGACGCCGGCGCCTTTGGCGCCAGCCCGGATTGGGCGGCTGCTGCAATCACCTCGGGCGCGAGGGTCGGGATGACGCTCGCCCCGGCTCGGGTCGCCGTCACCGCCAGGCTGGCCGCCACTTTAGCCGGCGTCGCGGACGCGCCTGGCGTCGCAAGTCCGCCAGGCCTGGCGGTCGTGGCAGGCGCGCCGGGCGTGGCGGGCGCGCCAAGCGTCGCATTTGGGGAGGGCACTGGTTTTATTGTCGCGAGAGGCGCCGCAGGCACGCCGGCTGTCGCTGCTGGCTGAGCCGTGACATTGAGAACCACCCGGGTCGCTTGCGCAACGGGCGTGGACGTGGACAGCCCGGCCGGCGTCGCTGCCCGGGTGCCCGTTGAGGCCGAAATCGGGCTGAGAGTCGGCGTTGAATCCCCCGGCAGAACGATGCTGTTTTGGGTCGGAGTGGGCGCGGCTTGAGTCACGACCGGAATGGGAGTCGCTCCGGCGCCACCCGCTGAAGTCGGAATTGCGGTCGGCGGAGCGGCGGTGGCTTCGCCCGCGCTTCCGAGCACCTTTACGGTGCCTGCCCGGCGCGTGACAGGGAGCACTGTTCCGCTGCGATCCGCGAGCTCGACCGAGGTTATCTCGATTGAGGTGGACCGACCGGCCGCCTTGCCGCGGACCTGGGCGATGAGAATCGGTCCACTCCCGCTGGCAGGCGCCGACGGGTTGATCTGGGTGGCCGCCCACTCAAACGTCCCGGCGGTGTTATCGATCGTGTTGCGGACGATGAAGTCGGGTTTGATGAAGCCCCCGGCCGCGAGCGGGCTGCCTGGCGCGGCGGCCACAAGCTCAATGACATTGGGGTCAAAAGTCCCGCGCACATCAATGCCATAGGCTTCCTGCGCGCCATCCAAGACCACAGTAAGCACGCCCGTCTGGCCAAGCGCGATCTCGAGGGTGGCCGGCATTGGACCGATACTGGCCGCGGTCTGGGCGCGCAAAGCGACCGGACTCGGGGCGAGGGCGGCCATCAGCGCTGCGAGGACCAGCCCGCTGGCCATCCGGCGGGAACAGGAGATCGATGTGTTTGTGTGAATAGTTGCTAGGCTACCACGGGACCTGCGCGCTTGTCTCGAATTTGGCCGTGGCGCGATAGTGGCCGGGGCACGCGCGGGACGCGCGACTCGGGCGGATGCAGGGCATAGAGGCAAATCCGATCGCGCGTCGAAACTGGAAAGCGGCAGCGATCACGCCGGCTGAAATCACGCTCGCGCTGCTGTGCTCCGCCGCCGCACCGCGGAGCCGAATGACCTCACGAAAAATCCTCCCCATATACATCCACCTATGACGAAGCGAGAGCCGGCGATGCTGTTCACATCGCCGGCTCTTTACATCGGGCCTGGGGCCAGCCGGGCTATTTGAAAAGATTTGGCAGGAATGTCCGGATCATCTCCGGCAAGCCCGCAGCGACAGCCGCAGGCCCATATTCGTGGGTGTTCCCGTTCACCTCGACCTCCTGGACCCAGTAGTACCAGGTCTGACCCAGCGCCGCGACGCTGTCCACAAAGGTATAGGTCCCGCCGACGCCGGTCGCCGCGACGATCCCGTCGGTGGCCGCCGTCGCTGAGCCCCGGTCCGGCGTCCCGCTTCGATAGACGCGATAGCCCAGGGTGTTTGTTTCGCCCAGGACAACCCACGTTACGGTCACGATCGGATACCCATCCTGATCGAGTCCGCGGCGAGCCTGCAAGGAAGCGAGCTGGATCGCGGTCGGGGCAAAGACGTGGACGACTTCATTCGTGGATGTCACAGGACTGCCGCCCACGTATGCGACGTTGACAAAGGCCCCCTGCCCGATTGCGCCTGCCACGAGCACCGTGAAGCTTACCGAATAGGGCACGCCGGGCAAGACGCTCGGCAGGATCCACACAAGCGGATCTGGCCCTGAATTCTGGGGGGGAACAGCCGAGCCAACCACGTAGATTGTCCCGGCAGGGATGCTGTCACTGATGGGGACATTGGGCGCCGGAATGTTGCCCACGTTAGTCACCCAGATCGTGTAGGTAATCAGGTCGCCATTGGCGACGGTCGCATGATCACCCGGGACCGCGCTCTTGGATGTGATCAAAAGCCAATACATCGGTGTGGCCGTGGGCGTGGCCGTGGGCGTATTGGTCGGCGTTGGCGTCACTGTAGCCGTATTGGTGGGCGTGTTCGTCGGTGTCACGGTCGGCGTATTCGTCGGGGTTGCCGTGGGCGTGTCCGTCGGGGTTGCCGTGGGCGTGTCCGTTGGGGTTGCTGTAGGCGTGTCCGTCGGGGTTGCCGTGGGCGTGTCCGTCGGCGTCGCCGTGGGCGTGTCCGTCGGCGTCGCCGTTGGGGTCGCTGTGGGCGTGTCCGTCGGTGTTGCTGTAGGCGTGTCCGTCGGGGTTGCCGTGGGCGTGTCCGTCGGTGTCGCTGTGGGCG
>JBDSIP010000277.1:0-3135 GCA_039917915.1 Thermoflexales bacterium | reverse complement strand
GATGAATTTGATCGATCGCGGGATGGATCCCCAGGCCGCCCTCGATCAGCCGCGCGTGTGTCTTGAGCCCGGCCGGCCCGATGGGCGGGTCGCCGTCGAAGCTGGCTTCGGCGCCGATACCGTCGCGCGCCTGCAGGCGATGGGCCACGACGCTTATCCGGTGTCGGGTCTGGCCCGCTCGTTGTTCGGACGCGGCCAGATCATCCGGCGCGAGCCTAATGGCGTGTTGTGGGGCGGGAGCGATCCGCGGGCCGACGGCTGCGCGATGGGCGTTTAGCGCGCGCCACAATTCGGACTCTTGGGAGAGGCATCCCCCGGCGAAGCCGGGGGATGCCTCTCCCGAAGCCGCCAGATTGAGAGGATCGCAAGGAGAAACATGGGTTTAACCGTTTTGCTGGGCGCTCAATGGGGCGATGAAGGGAAGGGGCGGATCACCGACGCGCTGGCCTCGCGGGCCGATGTCGTCGCGCGTTTCAACGGCGGTGACAACGCGGGCCACTCAATCACGATCGGATCGCGGGTGGTGAAGCTGCACGCGGTGCCGTCGGGGATCTTTCGCGAGGGCTGCATCAACGTGATCGGCAATGGCGTCGTGCTGAATCCGCGCAATCTGCTGCGCGAGATCGCCGAGATCGAGGCAGCCGGCCTGCGGGTCACACCCGCCCGGCTGCGGATCAGCCCTGCCGCCCACATCATCCTGCCCGGACACAGCGCATTGGACGCCGCCCGCGAGCGCACCCGGGGCGGCCTCGGCACCACCCAGCGCGGGATCGGCTTTGCCTACATGGACAAGGCCTCGCGGGTTGGGCTGCGGGCTGGAGCGATGCGCGATCCGGCCGCATTTGGTCAGGCGGTCGAAGCGCACACCACGAACGTGAACCGCGCCCTGGCGGCCGAATACGGCGCGCCAGCGCTCGACGCGGCCCGCGTCGGGGCAGAATATGCCGAAGCCGCATCCGCGCTGGGCCCGTTTGTGGCGGACACCTTTGCGCTCATTCACACAACTCTCGCGCGTGGGGGCGAGGTGCTGGCCGAAGGCGCCCAGGGCGTGCTGCTCGATATCGACCATGGCACGTATCCGTATGTCACGTCTTCATCGACGACGATTGGCGGCGTACTGACCGGTCTGGGATTACCCGCTCAGGCGGTGACCCGGGTCGTCGGGGTGGCCAAGGCTTTCACGTCGCGGGTTGGGGCAGGCCCGTTCCCGACCGAGCTCGAAGGTGACCTGGCCAGGCGCTTGCGCGGAACCGGCGAGAACGCCTGGGACGAATATGGTTCGACGACGGGCCGGCCGCGGCGAGTGGGTTGGTTCGATGCGGTAGCGGTCGCGCACGCGGTCCGGTTGAACGGCATCACCGAATTGGCCCTGACCAAGCTGGATGTGCTAAGTGGCCTGCCCGAACTCCGTATCGCGACGGGGTATACCCTCGACGGCGTCCGCCTCGAGGGATTCCCCGAGGACGCCGATGCGATGTCGCGACTTGCGCCGGTCTACGAGACGCTACCAGGCTGGGCGGACGACATTGCCGCGGCGCGCAGTATTGGCGCTCTGCCGGCTGCTGCGCTGGGCTATGCCCGCCAAATCGAGGCTCTGACCGGGGCCCGGATAAGCGTCCTGAGCGTTGGGCCAGAGCGCGACCAGATGATGACTCTGCCTGCCTGACAGTCGCCTGACACCTTCGAAAACTGCCTCGTCCACCCCTTGATTTTTCGAGTGGGAATAGGCTATAATCCGAATAGAACAGACGTTCTAATCACGAGCACGGGATGGTTTGGGCGCGCGGCGGTCTGAGGACGATCCCAAAGAAGGAGACATACATGGCAACCGAGGCAGGCAAGAAGAAGGCGCTGGACATCGCGCTCGCATCGATTTTGAAGGCGCACGGCGACGGCGCGGTCATGCGCATGGGCGAGGCCACCCACATGAAGATCGACATCATTCCGACCGGCAGTCTGGCTCTGGACATCGCGTTGGGCGTGGGCGGCCTGCCGCGCGGACGCATTACCGAGATTTACGGGCCCGAGTCGTCGGGCAAGACCACCATCTGCCAGCATGTGGTCGCCCAGGCCCAAAAGGCGGGCGGGATGGCGGCTTACATCGACATGGAGCATGCGATGGATCCGATCTACGCGGCCAAGTGCGGAGTTGATGTGGACAATCTGCTGATCTCGCAACCGGACACCGGTGAGCAGGCCTTTGACATCGCCGAGCAGCTCATTCGTTCGAACGCCATCGATATCTGCGTGATCGACTCGGTCGCGGCGCTGGTGCCCAAGGCCGAGATCGAAGGCGAGATCACCGATATGCAGCCCGGCATGCAGGCCCGCCTGATGAGCAAGGCCCTGCGCCGCCTGGGCGGCCTGATCAAGACGTCGAACACGGCCGTGATCTTCACCAACCAGTTGCGCCAGAAGATTGGGATTATGTTCGGCAACCCAGAGACCACCACCGGCGGAATGGCTCTCAAGTTCTACGCGTCCGTGCGCCTCGATGTGCGCCGCATCAACGCCATCAAGTCGGGCGGGGATGTGACCGGCAGCCGGACCAAAGTTCGGGTGACCAAGAACAAGGTTGCGCCGCCCTTCCGCGAGGCCGAGTTTGACATCATGTACCACGACGGCATCAGCACCAATGGTGACATGATTGATGTCGGTATCGCTACCAACGTCATCGATAAGCGCGGCACCTTCATCATCTTTGATGGGATCCGGATCGGGCAGGGGCGTGAAAATGCCAAGACCTACCTGAAGGAGCATCCCGAGCTGGCCGCCCGGATCGACAAACAGGTCCGCGACAGCATCGCCACTGGTCAGGCAAACAAAGCGGCGGCGGTCACCAAACCGGAAAGCGGCGAGGACGACGGCGACGACCCGGCTGAGAATTAGAGGTTCAACAGCGTCTGTTGCCGAGAGCGGTATTGGCCGGCGGACCCGGCCCATACAGTTCTCGGAGAATCAGCGGCGGAGATATTTCCACAGCACTTCGCCATCGTTGAAGCGCAGGGGCAGGACGACTTGCAGCGTGTAAGCGACGAAGTTCAGCAGAAAAACAAAAGCGGCGACTGCAAACGGCGCGCCGTCGGCCGGCCTCAAAGCAAGAGTGATCGGAAGCGTGACGGCGGAAACGATCAG
>JBDSIP010000276.1:0-16085 GCA_039917915.1 Thermoflexales bacterium | reverse complement strand
CACCCTGGCGCTGGATGTGCCTGGCGCGATGGCGGTCTATGCAGATATGGAGCGCTATGCGACCGACCACGACGACGCGCCCATGCGCGTATCCGCGCTCAACAAGGCCGCGTATGTGTCGTCGATGCTCATGGGCGACTTCCCGCGGGCTATGGGCCACCTGCTCGAGTCCGAAACGCTGGCCCGGAGCTGCGGCGACAAGCCCGGCCTGACCGAACACATCATCACCCGCTGCACGTTGATGATGGCGGCCGGTGACTTTGACAACACGGTCAAGTACATGAACGAAGTGGTCGACATTGGGCGCGACCTGAAACTCGGAGAGCAGATGGCCTTTGGACTCACCCATGTCGCCAACGCGCTCACCTACATGACCCGCTTCGAAGAGGCCTGGGATAAGGCCCAGGAGGCGCGCGTTCTGACCGAATCGATTGGCGACAAGCTGCATCTGTCGGAGGTGTTGGGGAATCCGATTGCGTTTTATCATCTCCGGAACGGCGACCTCGACCAGGCCATGTCCAAGGCCCGGGCCGGGTACGAGATGGCCGCCGCAATTGGCGCGCTCTATCCGGAGGCCATCGGCGCGCTCATGTTTGCCTGGATGGCTCGTGCACGAGGCGAATATGACGCCGCGCTAACGTCCATCGATGTCGCGTTGGCGGCGGGCCGGCGCAGCGGTCTGGCCTTTTTCGATGCCATGGCGTATGCGTTCAAGAGTGGGGTCATGCTGGACATGGGTCAGGCCTACCTGCCCGACGCAAGCGCGCTGAGCGCGGCCGCGCTGAAGCCCATGGAAACGCCGATGGGCGGCATGGCGGCCGGAATGGCGGCTTGGCCGCTGGGCGAAATTGCGCTGGCCAGCGGCCGGCCCGATACGGCGCGCGCCCTTTTCGAGCGGGGAATTGCGACCCCCACCCCGCACATGAATCTGCAGCGGCCGCTCAACCTCGCCGGCGTCGCCGAAGCCCGCCTGCAAATGGGAGACATCCCGGGCGCGCTCGAGACAATCCGCGAAGCCGGCGCGCTCGCCGAAAAGAGCGGCATGCGCCACCTGCGGCCATTCATCGACCACGGCCTGGGCGGAATCCTGGCGGCGAGCCACGACGACGCGGGCGCGCTCGACGCATTTGGGCGGGCAGACGCCGAAGCGACGGCCATGGGCCTGCGGCCGGTGGCGATGCGGGCGCGGACGTGCGCGGCGGATGCGCTGCTCCGGATGGGCCGAAAAAGCGACTCGGACGTGATGCGCGCCGCGGCTGATGCCATGGCCCTTGAGATCGCGCCGTTCATCGCCGATCCCGCCCAGCGGGCTTCTTTCCTGGATACCAACCTCCACATGACCCGCCAAACCGACGCATGAACAACGACCTCACCTTAAAGGCGCTTGAACGCATCGGGTTGCTCAGGCGCGTGGGGGGCGGCTCGGGAGACGAGTACGCCTTTCATCACGTCCTTTCGCAGGAGGCGGCCTACGGTTCGATGCTCAAATCCGATCGGACTGCGCTGCACCGAAACGTCGCGGCCGTCATTGAGGCGCTCCCAGATCCGAGCGCCGACACCGCAGCGGCCCTGGTGTTTCACTACGAACGCTCCGGCGACGACGCGCGACTCTTCGATTGCGCCACGAGAGCCGGCGACGACGCGCGGCGGCGCTACGCAAACCGGGAAGCGCTGGATTATTTCGGGCGCGCGATTGCCGCCGCGGGGCGCCTGAACAACCCCGCGCTTCTGCCTCGAATCCGGGCGGGTTTCGCCAGCCGGGGCTCCGTGTTTCGAAACATCGGCGATCCGCCCAATGCGCTGCGGAACTTTCAGGAAATGGCGGAATATGGCGCGCGGGTTGGCGATACGGCAACGCAGATCGAGGCCTTGAACCACATCAATACGATCCGAGTCGTCACGCCTGGCGCGGGGACAGAGATAGGGACGAACCTCGACGACGACATTCAGCGCGCCGTCGCCCTGGCGGAGACGACCGGAGACACGCTGCTGCGCGCGCGCGCGACCTGGAATTCAGCCCTGCGCCTGCGCTTCTCCGATCTTGAGAGAGCCACCGGGCGTTTCGAGGAGGCCCTGGCTATTGCGCTCGCCGATCCCGATCCAAAGCGAACGGAGATACGCGAACTGATCGCCATGACGGCCGCCGACATCGCGGTTGTTGAGGCGGTTGCCGGTCATTTCCGCCAGTCCCGCGAGCGCTCGCGCCAGGCGGTCGAGGCGGCCCGCGCGCTTGACAACGGCGCCCTGCTGGCCGATACACTGGGTGATCTGGGCTTGAATGACTTTTTCGCGGGCGACCCCGCCAGCATGCGCGCGCATTGCGAAGAAGGCTACGCCATCAGCAAGGCGGCCGGCAATCCGTGGGGGCTGGCCTACACCGGGTGGCCGATCATCGATGCGCTCATAGACGAAGGGCGATATGATCGCGCGCTGGCGGACATCACCGAAAACAACCCGCGCGCTCACGAATCTGGTTTTCCGATATTCATTGCCTTTTATCAAAGCATGCTCAACCGGCTCGCCTGCGAGATGGGGGACATCGATGGGGCCTGCGCCACAGCGTTCGAAGCGGAAGCCAGGTTTCTTCAGATGCAAGCCGAGGGTTGGACAATCGCGGGCCTGGGCATGGGAGCCTGCGCCGCGCTGCGGGCCGGGGACACGGCCGCGGCCCGCGCGAAACTCACCCTCGTCTGGCCGCCCGGCAAGCCTCCCCGCCTGCCGTTCCAGGCTTATCGCTGGGTGATTGGCCCCGTGTGCGAGCTTGCCCTCCAGTCGGGCACCCCGGCCGCCGCATTGCCTGTTCTCGATTGGTATATCACCGAGCGCGAAGACTCAGGCGCGCGCCGCCTGTCTGCCGAGGGCCGGTACTGGCGCGGCCGGATGAGGACGCAGACGGGCGACCTGGTTGGCGCGGCGGATGACCTGGCTCAGGCACGCGCGGGTTACGAGGAAATCGGCGCGCGCGGATTGCTCTGGCGTCTGGAGGCGGCTCAGGCCCAGCTTTCGGATGCGGCCGGGGACGGGCCCGGCGCAGATCGGGCCCGGGCAGCCGGCCGGGCGCTGGTCCAAACCCTGTCGGCTGAAATTGCCGACCCCGGCCGGCGGGCCGGCTTCCTGAAGAACCTCGCGGAGTTCGACCATGACTGAGTTGGCGCTCGGCGCGCATCTGCGCACGCTTGAGGCAACCGGCCTCATCCGGCAGGCCGCCGGCGAGCCGGTGCCGGAATACGCGTTCCGGCACGTCCTCTCGCAGGAGGCCGCCTATGGGACGATGCTGAAGCAGGATCGCCGAAGGTTGCATCTGGACGTTGGTCATTGTCTGGAGCAGGCCGGAGCCAAAAACCTGGACGAACTGGCGCCGATCCTCGCACTGCATTTCGATGAGGCCGGCGACGACGTACGGGCGCTGGCGTACCTGCTTCGCGCCGCTGAGTCTGCCGCGCGCCGATACGCGACCCGCGAAGCCATCATGCTTCTTGACCGCGCCCATGTTGTCGCCGTTCGAAGTGACGCCCCCGGCCCAACAATTTGCGATGTCGCTGTCCGGGCGGGAAGGCTACGCGAGATGGCTGGCGACTACGACGCGGCGCTGGCGACCTATGACGCGCTTGCGTTGATGGCCGCCGAGCGCGACGACGTGGCGATGAAGGCCCAGGCCATCCTTGCCCGGGCCGCGGTGTTCTGCGCGCCAACGACCCGTTTTGACGCGGCGCGCGGCCTGCGCGAGGCCGAGGAGGCGCTCCGGCTAGCAGTCACCTCGGGTGATCGGGCGGCGGAGAGCAAGGCCCATTGGCTGATTCTGCTCGTCTCCAAGGTCTCGGGTCAGGCCCAGGAGCGCGGCCGCGCGGCCGGAGAAGCGTCGGCGGCGATCGCGCGCGAACTTGTGTTGAAGGAACAGTTGGCTTACACGCTGAACGACATCTATGTCGTTTATATGACCAGTGGCGAGTCGCAACTGGGCATCAACGCGCTTCGGGAAGCTGAATCGCTCTGGCGCTCGCTTGGCAATCTGCCGCTACTGGCTGACACATTGACCAATCTGGGGGAGCAGTGGTGGATGGGCGGCCAGCTGCGCCAGGGCGAAGCCATACTCAACGAAGCCGTCCAAATTGCCGTGACAACCGGCAACTTGTGGGGCCAGGCCTACAGCAAGAGCGTCCTGGGCCAGGTGCTGGGGGAGTCGGGCCGCTACGGGCAGGCCATTCAGCTCTCAAATGAAGCGAAGGCTCTCGGCAAGCAGGCAGGTTTTGCGATCTCACAAATCTTAGCTCCCTGCACGAAGGCGCAACTCCTGGCCGATTTGGGCGTGACTGCGCTCGGCGAGGAACTGGCCCGAGGCGCGCAAGCAGAGGCCATCGCGAGCGTGCCGATCTGGCTCGGCTACCCCATGGTGACCGAAGCGATGTGTATCGTCGCATCCGGTGATCGCGCCAGGGCCGCGGAGGCAATGACCCGGGCCCGCGCCGTTGCCTCGCCGCACGATGTCTCCGCGATGCCCATGGCCCTGGCCGAAGTCGAATACGCCCATCTTATGGGCGAACAGGAACGCGTGATCGGTCTAGCCGTGGAAAATGAGGAGGCCCTCGGCACCTTCGGTTGCCGGGTTTTCAACGGTCTGATGCGGACGCGAAAGTCCGAGGCGGAATGCCAATTGGGGCGATTGGACGCCGCCGAGGCCTCAGCGCATTCGGCCATTGCGCTGATGGACGAGATGGGCGCGCGCCGGGGCGCCTGGCGGGCGTGGGCGGCGCTGGCCAGCGCCCTCACAGCCCAGGGCCGCGCGGAAGAAGCGCAGGCTGCGCTTGTGCGCGCCCTCGAAGAGACCGCCTATATCGCCGAGAATGCGGGAAGCGCCGAATTGCGCGAGAGTTTTCTGGCAATTCCGGATGTGCGGCGGATTGTGGCCGGTCAGGCGACCGGGCTAACCCTCGCTGGCGGCTGAATTTGATCATGCCTGAAACCCATCTCCGATCACACCTCGACACACTTGAAGGCTCCGGCCTGATTCGCCAGGCGGCTCGCGAGCCTCATCCGGAATATGCATTCCGGCATGTGCTCTCGCAGGAAGCCGCATACGGCTCCATGCTGAAACAAGACCGGCGAGGGTTGCATCTGGACATTGGGGAATGTTTAGAACGGATGTCGACCGAGAGCCCGGACGAACTGGCCCCAGTCCTCGCTCGCCATTTTGACGAAGCTGGCGACGACGTGCGGGCGCTGGCGTACCTGCTCCGGGCGGCCGAGGCCGCGGCGCGTCGCTATGCAACCCGCGAGACCATTCTGCTGCTTGACCGGGCTCAGGTCATCGCCCTGCGCGGCGGATCTCCGGGGACAGTTATTTGCGATGTCGCTGTCCGGGCGGGCCGCCTGCGCGAGATGGCTGGCGACTACGACGCGGCGCTGGCGACCTATGACGCGCTTGCGTCGATGGCCGCCGAGCGCGACGACGTGGCGATGAAGGCCCAGGCCATCCTTGCCCGGGCCGCGGTGTTCTGCGCGCCAACGACCCGTTTTGATGGGGCGCGCGGCCTGCGCGACGCCGAGGAGGCGCTCCGGCTGGCCGTCGCCTCGGGCGATCGGGCGGCGGAAAGCAAGGCCCATTGGCTGATTCTGCTCGTCTCCAAGTTCTCGAGTCAGGCCCAGGAGCGCGGCCGAGCGGCCGGTGAAGCGTCAGCGGCAATCGCGCGCGAACTTGGATTGAAAGAACAGTTGGCTTACACCCTGAACGACATCTATGTCATTTACATGACGAGTGGCGAGTCGCAACTGGGTATCGACGCGCTTCGGGAAGCTGAATCGCTGTGGCGCTCGTTAGGCAATATGCCGCTACTGGCTGACACGTTGACCAATTTGGGGGAGCAGCGGTGGATGGGCGGCCTGCTGCGGCAGGGCGAAGACACGCTCAACGAAGCGGTCCAGATTGCCGTGACAACCGGCAACTTGTGGGGGCAGGCCTACAGCAAGAGCGTCCTCGTCCAGATCCTGTGGGAGACGGGCCGTTATGGGCAGGCCATCGCGCTGGCGGACGAGGCAAAGGACCTCGGAAAGCGGGCGGGCTTCGCGATCTCGCAGATCATGGCGCCCTGCGCCAAAGCTGGCTGCCTCATGGAGCTTGGCGCCGCCGCGCTGGGCGCCGCCGTGGCGCGCAGTGCGGAAGCCGAAGCCATCGCCTCCGTGCCACTTTATCTAGGGTTTCCGACCGTGACTGAAGCACAGTGCGTGATTGCGATGGGCGATTCTGAAGCCGCGGCTGAAGCGATGGCCCGGGCGCGCAAGGTGGCGTCTCCGCGCGACATCTCAGCGATCCCCATGGCCCTGGCTGAGGTCGAATACGCCTGGCTCGTCGGCGACGATGAGCGGGTGATCACGGTATCGATCGAAACCGAAAAGGTGCTCGCCGCCTTCGGATGCCGCGTCTTCAATGGACTGATGAGAACGAGAAAGTCCGACGCGGAGCTCAGGCTGGGCCGGTTGAGCGAGGCTGAAGCTTCAGCTCGTTCGGCCATCGCGCTAATGGACGAGATGGGCGCGCGCCGAGGCGCCTGGCGCGCGTGGGCGGCGTTGGCCAGCGCACTCAAAGCGCAGGGCCGCGCGGACGAAGGCGTCGATGCGCTCGGGCGGGCAAGGCAAGAGATCGCCTTCATCGCCGAAAACGCCGGGAGCGCTGAATTGCGGGCAAGTTTTCTGGCAATGCCGGATGTGCGGCGGATTGAGGCCGGCGAGGAGACCGGGCCGCGCCTCGCGGGCGGCTGAAATCAAACATGCCTGAGACCCATCTCCGATCGCACCTCAGCACCCTCGAAGGCTCCGGCCTCATCCGCCAGGCGTCCGGCGAGCCTCAGCCGGAGTACGCCTTCCGGCACGTCCTGTCGCTTGATGCCGCATACGGATCCATGCTGAAACAGGATTGCCGGCGGTTGCATCTGGACGTTGGAGAATGTCTGGAGCGGATGTCGACCGAGAGCCCGGATGAACTGGCCCCTGTCCTGGCCCGCCATTTCGATGAGGCCGGCGACGACGCGCGGGCGCTGACCTATCTTCTCCGGGCGGCCGAGTCCGCGGCGCGCCGCTATGCAACCCGCGAGGCCATTCTGCTGCTTGACCGGGCCCAGGTCATCGCCTTGCGCGGCGGGTCTTCGGGGACAGTGATTTGCGATGTAACGATTCGCGCGGGCCAGCTGCGCGCGACGGTAGGCGACTACGACGCGGCCCTGGCGACTTATGACGCGCTGGAGGCGCTGGCCGCCGAGCGCGATGATTTGGCGATGAAGGCCCAGGCAATCCTTGCCCGGGCGACCATCTTCTGCGCGCCGACAAGCCGTTTTGACGCTGAGCGGGGTAAGAAAGAAGTCAACAGGGCGCTTCAGCTGGCAGCAATATTGGGCGACCGCGTGGCGGAGAGCAAGGCCCTTTGGCTTCTCTTGGTGGTCTCGAAATTCGAATCGGACATGCCCGGAGCGCGAAGAGCCGGCGAAACCTCCGCGGCCATCGCGCGCGAACTCGGTTTGAAGGAACAACTCGCCTTCACGTTGAATGACCTGCACATGGCGTATGTGATGACCGGCGATCCGGACAAGGGGTTGCGCGCGCTTCAGGAGGCCGAAGACCTGTGGCGGGAGATCGGCAACTTGCCTCTGCTGGCGGATACGCTCAGCAATCTCGGCGACATGCTGCAAATGGCCGGCCAGTTGTCGGAGTCCGAGCGGACGGTCCAGGAGGCGATCCGCATCGCCGAAATGACCGGCAACCTCTGGGGCCAATCCTTCAGCAGATTGATCCTCGCTCAGATTCTCCTGGCTCAGGGGCGATACAGCGAGTCGATGCGCGAAGCAGACATTTCGGTTTCGATCGGCAAGACGGCGGGTTTTTCGATTTCGCAGATCTGGATGCCGTGCCACCTGGCCGAATGTCTGATCGATCTCGGCCAGCCCGAGCGCGGGCTGATCGTCGCCCGCGAAGCGCTTGAAGCCGCTGCGTCATTTTTGCCAAGCTGGCGACTTTATCCGCTCGCAACTGCTTCATTGTGCGCGACAGCAATGGGCGACTGCGCCGCCGCGACCGAAGCAATTGTCGTCGCCCGGCCAGACCGTCCGGTACGCGACTTTTCCACGGCGCAGTTTATTCTGGCCGAGATGGAGTACGTCAGCGCATGTGGGACCGCCGAGACCGTTTTGCGAACGAGTACGGAAGCCAGTCAGGTTCTGAACAGCTTCAATTGCCATATCTACCAGCCAATGATCCTAACGTGCGTAAGCCGGAGCATGCGCGCTCTCGGGCGTTTTGCCGAGTCGGAAGGGGCGGCTCTCGAAGCGATTGCGCTCGCCGGGCAAATGGGCGTTCGCCGGTGGGTATGGCAGGCTTGGTCGGCCCTCACGGATGTCCTGGGCGCGCAGGGCCGCGAGGCCGAAGCCGGCCTGGCGCGAGAACGAGCGCGAACAGAGATCGCCTACATCGCCGGTCATGCGGGCGGTGACAATCTGCGCCTGAGTTTTCTCGCTCTGCCGGATGTCCGGCGAATTCTGGAGGAATCATGAAGTGCCATAGCTGCGGGATTGAAAACGAAGCCGGCGCGGGCTTTTGCGAGAACTGTGGATTGGCCTTGCAGCAAGCATGCCCAAACTGCAACAACCCGGTTAAACCCGGGGCAAAGTTCTGCAAAACCTGCGGATTCAAGCTGCAAGGGGCGGCGACCCCGGTGCCCGACTCACCTCCGCGGGGCGGCCCGGCCTCTTTAGAGGCTTTGCGCCGCGCCGCGCCACAAGCCGTGGCCGAGAAGATCCGCGCCCAGCGCGGTCACGCCGAAGGCGAACGCAAACTCGTGACGGCCTTGTTCACCGACATCGTCGGCTCGACGGCCCTGGCCGAGCGAATGGACCCTGAGGATTGGCGCGATGTCGTCACCGGCGCCCACCAGCGGGTCAGCGATGCGGTTTACAAATACGAGGGCACGATCGCCCAATTACTCGGCGACGGTGTGCTGGCCTTCTTCGGCGCGCCGATCGCTCACGAAGACGACGCCGAGCGTGCGGTCCGCGCCGCGCTCGAAATACTCGAGGCCATTCGCCGTTATGCGGTCGAGCTGCGCCGAACGCGCAACATCCCGGACTTCCAAATGCGGATCGGCCTGAATACCGGCCTGGTCGTGGTCGGAAACATCGGGAGCGACCTGCATATGGAGTATCTGGCGGTCGGCGACACGCTCAATCTGGCCGCCCGCATGCAGTCGGCGGCGGATCCCGACACCATATTGATCTCCCAGAACACCCACCGCCTGGCGGCGCAGTTCTTCGACATTGAGGACCGGGGCGAGATCAGCGTCAAAGGCAAAGCCGAAGTCGTGCACGTCTATCGTGTTTTGGCCGAAAAGAAAGGGGCGACTCGCGCCCGCGGCGTGACGGGACTGGCGTCGCCCCTCGTGGGGCGCGGACGCGAGTTGACGACACTCGCCGATGTGCTAGCCGATGCCCAGGCCGGGCGTGGATCGTTGGTCGCGATCGTCGGCGAAGCCGGGCTGGGGAAAAGCCGGCTGATCGCCGAATGGCGCAAGCTGGCCCTGGCCGGAGATATGCCCGCGCGCTGGGTCGAGGGGCGCTGCCTGTCATACACCATGAACGTCGCCCATCACCTGAGCAATGACATCCTGCGCGGCCTATGCGGGGCGCCTCCCGGAGCGCGGGACGATGAAACCCACGCGGCGCTCGAAGGATGCATGGCCCGGCTGCCCGCCGCCGCGCGAGATGAGGTGTATCCGTTTCTCGCGCATCTGTTGGGGCTCCCGCTGGACGAGGCAGCCTCGAATCGGATCCGCTATCTGGATGGAGCCGCGCTGCAAGCGCGCTATGTCAGCGCCTACCAGCGTTTTCTGCTCGCCCTGGGCAAGGAAGGCCCGACCATTATCATCTGCGACGACACCCACTGGGCCGACCCGTCGTCGGTCGAGCTGGTTTCCCAACTTGCCCGGGTCTCCGCGCAGGCGCCAATCGTATTCGCCTTCGTCACCCGTCCTGACCGGGATTCGCCTGGCTGGAAATTGATCACAGACGCGCCCGACCTTGCGGGCGTAGGCTCGATCGAACTCAAGCTTGCGCCCCTCAACGACACGGACAGCCGGCAACTGGTTTCGAATCTGCTCGAAGTTGAATCCCTTCCGGAACGCATTCGCGAGCTGATCCTGAACAAGGCCGAGGGCAATCCGTTCTTTGTCGAGGAGGTCATCCGGATGTTGATCGACCGGGGCGGCATCGTCCGGGGCGCGTCGGGCGGCTGGATGGCCAGTGGCGAAGTTCAGACGATCGACATCCCAGACACGCTTCAGGGTGTCCTGGCCGCCCGGATTGACCGGCTGCCTGAAGAGGCAAAGCGGGTTCTTCAGATCGCCTCAGTCATCGGGCGGCGCTTCCATGTCAGCGTGCTGGAGGCTGTTCTGGCCCGCCAGGCCGGGACGCAACGACTTTAGTGCCGCCGCAGCGGCCGGATGCGGTAGAGCGGCACTGGTTTGTGAAGCAGGACCGGGCCATCGACTCGGCCTTCTATGCCCATCCGCGCAAAGTCACCCATATCGACAGGGGCGCGATCGGGGCAGTGACCCAGCTCTATCGGGAGGTGCTGCCTGAAGGCGGCGCTATTCTGGATCTGATGAGTTCGTGGCGTTCGCACCTGCCGCCCGAGGCGCGCTACGCCCATGTCTCCGGCCAGGGCATGAACACAGAGGAGATGCGGGACAACCCGCAATTGAGTGACTTTGTCGTCATCGATCTCAACGTCGCGCCAGTGCTGCCCTACGCGGATGCGACCTTCGACGGCGCCTGCTGTTGCGTGTCGGTGCAGTATTTGCAGAAGCCGCTGGAAGTCTTTCACGAAGTCGCTCGCGTGCTAAAGCCTGGCGCGCCGTTTGTCGTCGCTTTCTCAAATCGCTGCTTTCCGACGAAGGCCGTGGCGATTTGGCTTAGCTCGGACGACGACGCTCGCCTGCGCCTGGTCGCTTCGTATTTTGAGGGCGCGGGCATTTGGGGCGACGCGCGCATGCTGGATCGCAGCCCGAAACGCGGCGATCCGCTGTTCGCAGTCTGGGCGCGCCGGATCGCTCGAGAATCGTAGCCCGTGCCATCAGAAGCGCTAACTCGATTGTTGTCGAGTGCGATGTTCGCCCACACCGGCGTACGCCGGGCGGGAGGGATATCGCACCCGGTAACACGTTCTGCCGGGTCAGATTCAGGGGAGGATGTTCAGCATGCCGATGACAAGTGATACGCCGCTTCAGGCGGCCGCCCGAGACGGCGAGCTCAATGCCATCAACGAATTTCTCGCCCAGAGTGCCGCCATCGACGCCCGAGGCGAATACGGCGATACCGCCCTGAACCTTGCAGCCGAGAACGGGCATACAGAAGTCGTCGCCCGTTTGATCGAGGCAGGCGCCAATATCGAGAACGTGGGCGGGGCGGACAAGACACCCTTGATGTGCGCGACATTCGCCGGGCACACGAAAATCGTTCAGATGCTGCTCAGCAAAGGCGCGCAGATCAACCGCGACCTGCTGTCCAGCCTCCAGCTCAAGGTCAGCATCCTCGAGGAGAACGCCGAGGACGGGATGGTAAATCCGGCCGCCGCGGAGGCCTGGCAGCGCTTTCTCGACTTCATGATCGAGGCATGGAATAAGCAGAATACTCCGGCTCCGCCTGGGAACTCGGTTTAGGCAACATGTCGCGCGCGCTTCCATGCCCCTGCGGCGCTAGAATTGGCCCGTGACCGTTTTCGAGACAGACCCATCCACTGCGATGCGGTCCGGCATCATCGCGTGCGTGGTGGCCGGGTTGATTGGCGTTATGAGCCTGGTCTTTGCCGCGCTCGCGCCGCCCACCCTCTTGAGCCTGCTCCTGCTGGCCGTGGCAGTCGCCGCTTTCGTCGCCCTGGCCTGGCTGATCTGGACGATGCGCGGGTTGAATGCCCTGTCATACAGCCTGGACCGCAACTCATTCGTTATTCGACACGGCAACGCGCGCGAGATCATCCCGATGGCAGAAGTGCAGCGAATCATCCCTGCGCTGGATATTGCGGATGGGGCGCGCGTTCGACGCATCCCATTGTCCGACTGGTGGGTATGCGACGGAACGCACCCGGCCCTCGGCAAGATACGCTTCTACGCGACCGGGCCGCTGGAGCATCAATCGATCATCGTCACGCCGGATGTCTCGTTTGGGGTGTCTCCGTTTGACCTCGACGCATTTGACGAGGCGTTCGAGACCCGCCTGGCGATGCGGCCAACTCAGGATGTAGCCTTTGCCCGGATCATTCCCGGCATTCGATCCAGTGCGCTCTGGGGCGACCGAATGGCCCGGTTTATGGTCGGCTTGGCTGTCCTCGTTTTCGTCGTCCTGCTTGCTGTCACATTTGGGCGCTTTGCGGCCCTGCCGCGGTCGATTCCCCTGCATTTCAACAACGCCGGACAGGTCGATCGATTTGGAGCGGACTCGTCGGTGTTTGGCCTGGCCGCAATCGCCTTTGGCGCGCTTGTGGGAAACACGCTGCTCGGCGCATTTCTCTTCCGGGCTAATGAGCGGCTGGCGGGCTACCTGGCCTGGGGCGGCGGCATTATCGTGCAACTATTCTTCGGAGTGGCTGCCGCGACGGTGATGGGCGGCGGATAGGCTAGAATCTATGGGCATGATCCTGATAACGGGCGCCACCGGCTGTATTGGCCGGGCAGTGGTCGAACGTCTGACTGCTGCCGGTCACAGCGTAAAGCTGCTCTGGCATTGGAATCACGAGCATCCCGTGCCGCGGCGGGTGACGATCATGGGTGGCGATGTGCGCCAGCCTGATACGTTGAATGCGGCGATGACGGAGGATGGCCGGGTTGACACGGTCATTCATCTCGCGTCGACGCGCCGGGAGACGATTGACGGCGGCTTCGACGACGTGAACACGCAAGGTACACAGAATGTCATTCAGGCCTGCCGCGATAACAAGATCGGCCGGTTGATCACAGTCAGTTGCCTCGGCGCCGAGATTCGATCACCCTACCCGCTGCAGCGCAGCATTGGTCGCTCCGAGGAAATGGTCCGCAGTTGCGGCCTTAATTTTACGGTGCTCAAATCGGCAGTGGTGTATGGCGAGGGCGACTGGCTGACCACATGGATCAGCGGTATCGCGCGGAGCCTGCCGTTGATTGTTCCGACCCCGCACAGCGGACAAACCAAACTCCAGCCGATTTGGGTGGGCGATGTGGCCGCTTGCGTGGTGCGCTGCCTGACCACCCGCTCGACCTTTCGCCAGGTCGTCCCGATCGGCGGTCCGGCCTCGATGCAGCTTGGCGAGGTTTTCGAGACCACCCTCCGGGCGACGGGCCGGCGCCGGCGCCTGATCCGGGTGCCGACGACGATGACACGCCAGGTGTCGCAATTCCTGGCCCGTTTCCGCGGCGCATTGTCCGAACCCGAAATCGAAGCGATGGCCTACAACCGGACCACCGAGATCGGCAGTGTGCACCGGATGTTTGGATTCGTCCCGGCCAAAATGGCGAACAAACTCGATTTTCTCGCTGCGGCGCGCTAAAAGTTATCCTAGAAGTACTGGGCGAGATCACAATCCCCGCGCGTCGCTCGGGGATTGTGATCTCGCCGGAAGTTTTTCGGAGAGGCACTAGCCCTCGGGCTCCTGAGCGACAAGCGCATCAACAGCTCGCAGCATCGCCCGCTCGGTCGGGTAATCGCCCGCGTGCAGGCTGTAATGCGCGTAACGGACGATCCCAGCTCGTGACACGCCAAAGGTGCCCGGCATCTGGAACGTGTCGCCGGCCGGCTTGCCGTTCACTTCACCCTTGAGCGATGCCCGGGCGGTCTCGACCCACACCGCCGGGCCGAACAGCTCCACGGCATTGCCGCGTTTGAGCCCCCAGGCCCGATAGGCGCTGCCAAGCGGATCGGCAAAACAGCGCAAGGCCGGCGCGCGCTCGGCGCAAAACTTCATCGACTCCTCCGGGCGGGCCAGGGTGATGACTATGATTTGCGCGCCGACGGATTGGATTTGATCGTTGAAGCTGGCCAGCCTGGCCAGCTCGGTCCGGCAGAAGATTCACCCAAAGTGACGGAGGAAGGACAGCACCGACGGCCGCTCGCGCCACAACGAGGCGAGCGAGACCAACCCGCCGGAGGGGTCGAAGACGGGCATGTCCGGGGCGGGCTCGCCGGGAGAGAGGCGGTGGAGGAGTTCCATGGGCGAGTTGATTGATAACGTTGGCGAGGTTGGTAACGTTGATAACGTTGATAAGGTTGGTAACGTTGGTAACAGAATCTAGTCCGGAGGCGAGCCATGCGGCTAGGCGATGGCTTGAGGCCCAGGGGCTATATCTCAACCCCAGGCATGCCATCCGCGCCCAACAGCAGCGAAGTTCGTCCCCCTTCCCTCACACCTCGAAGCGCCATAGCGTCGCGCCGTGCGGCTCGGCAATGGCGTTCCCGATGGCGGTGTGGTACGTGAAGCGGTAGAGCTGCCAGGGCGGCGGGCCGGCGCTCGGGGCAGCGTACGGGGCCGTAATGGCGTCGCCCTCGGTCTGCACCGGCCAGCCGCCCTCGCGGATGCGCGCAGCCACCCGCTCCAGGGTCGGTCCATCCGTTACCCTGACCGCTTCACCTTCGAGGACGATGTCGATGGTCGCCAGCCTCATGGAGATTGCGCAGGCCGGATTCGCGGCGATATTGCGGGACTTGCGCGTCCCAGGTCCGCTCGTGAAATAGATATCGCCATCAATCCACAGGGCGCCGATGAAGGCAGCGTGGGGGCGGCCTTCCGGCCGCGTCGTGCTGAGGATGGTCGCGGGGAGGAAGATGAGGGCCGCAAAGTGATCGCGCGGCCTGCTCCACGGCAGCGCGGCGTTGCCGTTCCTGTCAAGATTTTTGGTCTCAATCGGTGTTCGATCAGCCATCCGGATACTCCCGATTCAACAAAAAGTGTCGTGTCACTTCCTGATTATGCCCTCACGAACTCTGTTTGTGGGCCTCCCCCAAATATAGTGGAGAGCCAGATTCGATTAGCGAAAGCAGAATCCCACACGTCAGGCGCACGCTTTGTTTGCCGCCAATGCTGGTACAAAGATGCTGGGGCTAGCTGCCGATTTTGACAGATAGCTCGGCGATCTCTCGCTCCAGGTGGGCTGGATACCTTTGTAGTCCCGGCCCGATTTCTTCTGGGATGCCGTCAAACATCCAGGCAATTCCCAATAGCATCACAGCGGTGTACTGATCGAATTGGTCAATTCTATAAGGGCCCGCGCCAGCAGCCAGAGCGCCGGATCGTGAGCGCGACGTCCGCGGGCGCGTGGCCAAAGCCGTTCTCGAGATCACCCGCGAGCGGGATCGACGTCACCGCCGCCATCGCGCTGGCCTGGCCGAGAGCCTCGTCCCGGGTGATCTGGCCGTCACGGCGGCCAAGGACGGCTGCCGCCGCGCCGCTTGACGTTGCCAGGGCCGGGAAGCCCAGACCCTCGAGGATGCGGGCCGAAGCCACGTCCCACGCATTTGCGATCAGGAATGCGCCCGGCGCGCGGTGCAGTTCAGCGAAGCGTTGGGCTTTTGCGATAAGGATCGAGTCCATGTTTGGATGAATTGTTAGGAGTTTTTAGGGCGCAAACCGTTTCCAATGGCCTTCGGAGACAACTTCGACGGTGCCGCCGACCACTTTGATGGCGGTGTGGTCGTCAATCGCGTAGGCCGGACCTGGGATGCCAGCCGCCCATCTCTCTGCGTCGGCCATGGTGTTCTCTGGCAGCGCCGGATGGTCCAGGTGCGGGAAGATCGAGAAATCGACGATGCCCAGCGTGTTGTCGCCGCCGGTGGGCTGCTTCCACCTGACGAAGTCCTCCCCGATGCGAGGAGTCATCACCATGCTCCCGGCGCTCAGCCCCACCCAGACCGCCTCGCGCAGCGACGGCAGGAGGTCCGCCAGCCCGGACTGCCGCATCCAGTGACATAGGTACAGCGCGTCGCCGCCATTCACAAGCAGTACGTCTGTCTCTCGGACCCACGAGACCCAACGTTCTTTGTCGATGCTGGGCAGCGCGGTGAGCTCCAGCACTCCCATGGACTTCCACC
>JBDSIP010000275.1:0-2548 GCA_039917915.1 Thermoflexales bacterium | reverse complement strand
CAGGGTCCGGCGCCGGTTTTTTGGCTATCGTCGCGCGATCTCGAACATCGGCTTCTTGGGCGCTTCGGGAGGCGGGGTGGGACCTGAACCCGGGGGCGGTGCCCCATTGCCCGCATCCTTGTCCGGGTCATACTTGGGCAGAATTCTGGCGGCCTGGAGCATGATCGAGGTCAATCGGGCCGCCGTGTCGCTTCGGTCTTCCTGGGCGAGCTGCTCAGCCAATTGGCCCATCACCGCCGTCAGCCGATCATCGGCGCCGGTGTTCTTGAGTTGGGTCAGCATCTTCTCGGTCTCGTCGGGGAACTTCGCGGACAAGAGCGCATTGATGACCTGAACTTCGGGCGGCTGGCGCTCGGTCATGATCTGGGTGCCGATTTGATAGACCGTGCTCAGGGCCTTGAAAAGCTCTTCGTCGCCCTGCTGCTGGGCCTGCTGCATGTTCGCCTGCAGCAGGCTGAAAAAGGCGTCGTCGATCTCGCGTTCGTGGGCGCGGGCGTGCTCGAGCGGATCCTCGGCGCCGAGGATGTCGTTGACGAGGGCGGCCTTGGTCTCGAGGAAAGCGCGCTGGCTGGCGTCCAGGCGGTCGCGGAGGTCCTGCACTTCCTTGCGCAGGTCAATCAGGCGCTGCTTCTCGACGGGATCGGCGGCCGCATCGAGGCGGGCGGTGAGCTGCTGGAAGAAAGCGTAGTCGACGAGCTGGCGGCCCATCGCGATCAAGGTCTCGCGCGTCTCAACGTCGGTCGCAAGCGAAAGCTGCTCAAGCAACGTCTCGCGGCTTGGCGCCTTTTGGAAGTTCTGCATCGCCTCAATTCGCACACTGACGCGCTTCCCATAGGTCGTCTCTTCGATGGCCAGCTTCTGCAGATCGGCCAGACCCTGGGCGGCGGCCTTGCGGCCCGCGTCGAGGTTTGCTTCGATGCTGGCGCCCAGCAGCTCGAAGAAAGAGACATCGGCGATGGCGTCGCTATCGCGCAGGATCTTGCGGCGGGCCTCGGGTTCGGTGGCCCGCATCAGGTCGCGGATCAAATCCGCCCGGGCCTGTTGGGCACGGAGCATTTCGGGGCTGATGCCGTCCTTCTCCAGAATCGCCTCGATAACGGACTGGAAGGTGAAGAACATCTTGGGTTGCAGGAGATAGGCGCGGGGCGCCGATTCGGGCAGATCGCGCATCACGCTCTGGGTCATTTGTCCAATGATCCGCTGCTGGTCGGCCTCGCGCAGGTTCAATTCAAGCGGCATCAGAATAAAGGCGAGCTCTTTGGCCGGATCGTGATACATGAACGGCGCGGTGAGGTTCGTCATTCGCCCCGACAAGAGGGCGCTCTTGATCTCGGGTCGCTTCCCGACATCGAGAACCTGGGCGCTCATCGGCTGCGGACGGCCGCCGCCCATATTTCCGCGCGAATTGGGAGTGATCAATTGAGGCATGCTGAAGGTATTTCCTTGGGCCGCGGCACGGCGGCGCCTGTGAGTGGCTTGCGGGGATATGGCCCGCCTCGGTTGCGGCGTTCGATTATATGCCTTGCCCCCGTATAATCGCAAGGTGAATCCAAGCGCTCTGCGGATGATCCTGGTTTCTCTTGTCACGGCGGTCGCGCTGTCGGCTTGCGGACAGGTCGTCGACCAACCGCCCACACCCGTGCCCACGCTTGCGCTGCCGACGCCGCGCGCGACCCTGACGCCACGCCCCACGCCCACACTGGCGCCTCCCACGGTCATCTCGCCGCGCGAAGCGCGACCGACACCGACGCCGGTGATCTACACCGTCCAGGAGGGCGATACATTAATCCCGATTGCCAATAAGTTTGGCATCAGTGTGCAGGATCTGATCGCCGCGAATAACAATCTGGATGCCACCCGCTTGCAGATCGGCCAGACCCTTATCATCCCGAGCGGACCGCGCCCAATTGCGCAGCCCGGGCAGCTCCTCCCGTCTCCGACACCCGCGCCGTATCAGATCCGCGGCTTGAACGTGTATCGCACCGCGGCCGGCAGCCTGGAATGCCTGGGCGAGGTCTTCAATCCCGGGCCCAACGCTTTGACCAGCGTCCAACTCCAGATCACGCTCCTGGACAGAAGCAATCAGGCGTTGCTCCAGACGGCGTTCTACGTGGCGCTCGAGGTGGTCCAACCCGCGCAGGCCTCTCCGTTCCGAGTGCTGTTCACCGACCCGCCACCCACCTTTGAAAAGTTCGAAGTTAAAGCCCTGCGCGGCGAGCTGGTCGATCCCAAAAACCGCTTTACCCAGATGCGGATCACCCGCAAGGATGGAAAGCAGGAGGGCGCGGTCTTCAAAGTGACCGGCGAGGCACAGAACACCGACACCGTGGCAGCCACTCGATCACGCATCATCGTCACCACCTACGACACGAATCGCCAGGTGATTGGGTATCGATTCCTACCGCTGAGCGAAACTTCCATCGCGCCCAAAGCAACGGTTTCCTTCGAGATGTCGCTGTTGTCGGCAGCGCCCAATGTCGCGGACTTTTCGGTGTCTGTCGAAGCGCTGCGGCCGTAAGTGCTTTATTTGGCGCGACACTCCCCGGCG
>JBDSIP010000274.1:0-3666 GCA_039917915.1 Thermoflexales bacterium | reverse complement strand
GGCACGTGGCGGCGCGCAGAGCGCACGATCACGGTCCAGACCTGGCGCCGCCTCCCGCGCGCCGCACGTGATGCGGTCGAGGCTGAAGCTGCAACCTTGCCGCTGCCCGGGATCCGAGGTCAGATCGTCGTGCGCTGGAAGGACTGATGCGACCAGCTGGCCGCGACGTGCCGGCCCGCCTGCTATGCAATTAAGCTGAGCTACCCCCATATTCAAGATTTTGCAGGTGATCGGTTTCGCTCATGCTTGACTAGCCATTCCCGCAGCACCATCGACGGCTCATAGCCGTGGATCGCCCGGCCGTGGGCCCAACGCAGGAGCCCACGCGCCGCGTCGGAGCCCAGGCGCTCCGGGCGAGGGGTGATGCCCACCCGGCCCAGGTCCAGGCGATCGGCGTCCCAGCAGGCTTGGAGGGTGGGCTGCGTTGAGACCAGGCCGTCAGTGTGCAGGCGGCAAGCCTCGTAGAGGAGCTGGAAACGATCGTCGTCCAGGTGGATCAGGCTGCCGCGCAGGGATTGGGCCAGCTCCGCTCCCCGCAGGCCATGCTCCGGATCGTTGAATTCGTTGACCCGCCGCGCATCGTGGAACAGGGCGAAGAGCGCGACGACTTCGGCGTCCCCGCCGGTCAGCTCCGCCAGACGCAGCCCGTTCTCCATCACCCGCGCCCAGTGGACGATGCCGTGGTCTCCCCGCAGCGGCAGGACGTAACCGGGCAGGACGGCGCGCAGGATGGCGGCGGGGTCATGGTTGGTCACGGTTTGGGGTCCCCGGACGAGGCAGATCAGACAGGGGCGGCTGCGGTGCTGAGGGTACTCGTTGGCTGCCCGCGACGTGGTATATACTGACGGTAGGTGGATCGACTTTCCTGATCCCCCGGCGTGCAAGTTTAGTCCGAAAGCATGTTCATCGAGTACAGGATGCCGATTTTGGAAAACTCAATCTTTATCTCGATCTTGATGAGGTGTCGCCACGTGGCCCACTCAAGCCGAGCTCGGTCATGATCAGCGACATTCAAGCCGCCATCGATCTCTTGAGCCGCTTTGGGCATTTGCAGGCGGAAGAGGCCGAGCTCATCATGAACCAGATCATGACCGGCGGCGCAACCGAGGCGCAGATCGGCGCTTACCTGATGGCGCTGCGGATGAAGGGCGAAACGCAGGGCGAGATCACAGGCAGCGCCCGTGCCATGCGCGCCAACGCTCATGCCGTGCCGACGCGGTTCAACGGCGAACTGCTCGACACCTGCGGCACGGGCGGCGACAAGTCGGGCACCTTCAACATCAGCACGGCGGTGGCCTTCGTGGCGGCGGGCGCCGGAGTACCGGTGGCCAAACACGGTAACCGCGCCGCCAGCAGCCAGTGTGGCAGCGCCGATGTGTTGGAAGAGCTGGGCGTCAACCTGGACCTCTCGCCGGGGCAGGTCGGGCGCTGCGTGGATGAGGTTGGCATCGGTTTCCTCTTCGCCATCAAGCTGCATCCGGCCATGAAGTACGCCATCGGCACGCGCCGCCAGATCGCGATCCGAACGATCTTCAACATTCTCGGCCCTCTGACGAATCCGGCGGGCGCGCGGCGACAGTTGATGGGCGTGTTCGCGGCGGATTTGACCGACATGCTGGCCCACGTTTTGGGCGAGCTAGGCTCAACCTCAGCGCTTGTGGTCAGCGGCTACGGCGGATTGGATGAGCTGACGACCACCGGCCCAAACCGGGTCAGTCACTTCAAAGATGGCGCGATAACCACCTACGATCTTGACCCTCTTGATTACGGCTTCAAGGGCGCGAACATTCACGACTTGCTCGGAGGGAACGCGCAGGAGAACGCGCGGCTATTGAGGGGCGTGCTGAGCGGGGCGATCCTGGACGCCAAACGCGATGTGGTGCTGCTGAATGCGGGCGCGGCCCTGCTGGCCAGCGGCAAAGTGCCGACACTGGAGGAGGGTATCCGGCTGGCGGCGGAAGTCATCGATAGCGGCGCGGCGCTGGCTAAATTGGATACACTGGTAGATTACAGCCAGCAACTAGCCGGCGAAGCGGCAGCGTAGCGCTGTCACACGAAGAGAGCGGATGAATAAAAGAGCGCCATTTGTCACCACGGATACCTTTCTGGATAGGATTCTGGTATCCAAGGCTGAAGCGGTAGACCAAGCGAAGCGGCGCGTCTCACCCGCGGCGGTGATTGACGCGGCGCTTCAAGCCCCACCGACACGGGATTTCGTCGGCGCGCTGCGCCGTGATACGGTGGCCTTGATCGCAGAGGTCAAGAAGGCATCGCCGAGCAAGGGCGTCCTGATCGAGAACTTCGACCCGGTAGCACTGGGAAAGATCTTTGCGGAGAACGGCGCGGCGGCCATCTCCGTTTTGACCGACGAAGTTTATTTCATGGGACAGCTAAGTCATTTGGTTGCGATACGTCGGGCGGTGTCCGTGCCTGTTTTACGCAAAGAATTCATCATCGACCCCTATCAGGTCTACGAGGCGCGGGCGGCGGGCGCGGACGCAGTGCTGTTGATCGTGGCCGCTCTGGAAGCCTCACAGCTTGCGGAACTGCACTCCCTGATTCTCGAACAAGGTATGGCTGCGCTGATCGAAGTTCATAACCAGGCCGAGCTTGAGCGGGCATTCGCTTTGCCCCTGGTCAATTCCGCGTCGGCCATAGGTATTAACAACCGCGATCTCAAGACTTTTCACGAGGATTTAGGGACAACGGCGCGATTGGCCCGGCTCGTTCCACCGGCGACGACTCTGGTCGCCGAGAGTGCCATTCGCAGCATGGACGACGTCAAACGGATGGGCCAGTGCGGGGCGCACGCGGTGTTGGTTGGCGAATCGCTGCTGAAAGCCGATAATATCGCGGACAAAGTGCGCGAGTTCAGCCATCAGCCACGAAGGTTGAAGTGATGGCTGCGGACTTCGCAAGCTTCGGAGATTGATCGGATGGCTCTATGCCGACGACCGTTAAGATATGCGGCTTGATTGTTTATGAGGACGCGCTGGCGGCGGCTCAAGCTGGCGCGGATATGCTCGGCTTCAACTTTTACAAGCCGAGTCCGCGCTATATCTCACCAGAAGCCGCGGCGCCACTTTGTCATCGTTTGCGGACAGAGTTGGGCGCGGCCTGTCCACAGCTGGTGGGCGTGTTTGTGAACGACGCGGCGGCTGAGATTTCCATGACGATGGAGATGGTCGGGCTGCGGTTCGCGCAGTTGAGCGGCGCTGAACCTGTAGCGATGTTGGCCCAACTCAAAGGCGTCGCTTACAAGGCGATCCAGCCGTCCAACAAAATAGCGGCCCTGGACGATGCGGGCTCCTTTCTCTCCCAGGCACCCACGGATGAGCGTGTCCCGTCGCTCCTGCTAGATGCCCATCACTCCATTCTCTATGGCGGAACAGGTCAAGAAGCCAGCGTAGACGTGGCGCGGGCCGTCAAGGCGATGGTTCCGCGATTGATGCTCGCCGGAGGATTGACGCCGGAGAATGTCGGAGACAAGGTGAAGCAAGTTCAGCCTTGGGGCGTGGATGTGGCCGGCGGCATCGAGGCGGTGGGTCGGCAAGGCCGCAAGGATGTCGGCAAAATGCGGGACTTCATTCAGGCGGCGAAGGGATCTTCGTAGATCGATGCTCGAACATCTTTTGACCCATTGTTGCATCGATTGTCTCTCCCTAT
>JBDSIP010000273.1:0-12128 GCA_039917915.1 Thermoflexales bacterium | reverse complement strand
AGGCTACTTCGTCTACGACTCCAAGAAGTCTGGCGCGCGCACGGTCTCGCACCTGCGCTTCGGCCCCAAGCCGATTCATGCGCCGTATCTGATCAGCCACGCCAACTTCATTGGGGTGCACCAGTTTGGCTTCTTCGAGCGCTACGACGTGCTCGCCACGGCCGCCGAGGGCGCTGTCGTGTTGATCAACAGTGTCTACGACGCCGAGACCGTCTTCGGCAAGCTCCCCAAGCGCGCCCAGGTCCAGATCCTCGACAAGAAGCTCAAGCTGTATGTCATCGACGCCTACAAGGTGGCCGAGGAAGCCGAGATGGGCAACCGGATCAACACCGTCATGCAGGTGTGCTTCTTCGCCATCAGCGGCGTGCTGCCGCGCGACGAGGCGATTGCCCGGATCAAGGAAGCCATTCGGAAAACCTACGCCAAGCGCGGTGAGAGCGTTGTGCAGAAGAACTTCGTCGCCGTGGACAAGAGCCTCGAGCACATGCACCCGGTGACGATCGCCGAGAACACCGTCGCCAACGGCGCGGCGGTCCCCCCGACCGTCCCGCTCAATGCCCCCGACTTCATCCAGAAGGTCACCGCCAAGATGATGGCCGGCGACGGCGACCTGCTCCCGGTTAGCGCCATCCCCGTCGATGGCACCTACCCCACCGGCACCACCCAATGGGAACGCCGCAACATCGCTCAGGAAGTCCCGGTCTGGGATACCGATTTGTGCATCCAGTGCGGCAAGTGCGTCATTGTCTGCCCGCACGCCGTCATCCGGGCCAAGGTCTACGATCCCGCCCTGCTCGATGGCGCGCCCGAGACCTTCAAGTCCGCCGACGCGCGCTGGAAGGACATGCCCGGCCAGCGCTACAGCCTGCAGGTCGCGGTCGAGGACTGCACCGGCTGCGCATTGTGTGTCGAAGCCTGCCCGGTCAAGGACAAGACTCAGGTTGGCCGGCGGGCCATCAACATGGCCGAGCAGTTCCCAATCCGCGAGCCTGAAACCGCCAACTGGGAGTTCTTCAAGAACCTGCCCGAGGTCAAGCGCGAGGACAGCCTGGTTTTCACCAACGTCAAGAACTCGCAACTACTGCAACCGCTGTTTGAGTTCTCGGGTGCCTGCGCGGGCTGCGGTGAGACCCCGTATCTGCGCCTGCTGAGCGCGCTGTATGGCGACCGATTGGTCATCGCCAATGCGACCGGCTGCTCGAGCATCTATGGCGGCAACCTGCCGACCACGCCGTGGAGCCAGAACAATGCCGGCCGCGGCCCGGCCTGGAGTAACTCGTTGTTTGAAGACAATGCCGAGTTCGGCCTGGGCATGCGCCTGACCCTCGATCAGCAGACCGTCATGGCGCATGAGCGCCTGACCGCGCTGCGCGGTGCCGTTGGCGCGGAAGCCGCGGACGCGATGCTCAGCGCCAGCCAGACTGACGACACGGGCATCACCGCCCAGCGCGAACGGGTGGTAGCGCTCAAGGCCACCCTCAAGGCGCTCATCGCCAGCGCAGGCGAACCCGCCGCGGCCGCAAAGCTGCTGCTCGAAGTCGCCGACGCCCTGGTCCGCAAGAGCGTGTGGATCGTGGGCGGCGACGGTTGGGCTTACGATATTGGATACGGCGGCCTCGACCACGTCCTGGCTACCGGCAAGAACGTCAAGATCCTGGTGATGGACACCGAGGTTTACTCAAACACCGGCGGGCAGGCCTCCAAGGCCACCCCGCTCGGCGCGGTGGCGAAGTTTGCCGCTTCAGGCAAGGCCATGCGCAAGAAGGACCTGGGCATGTTGGCCATGACCTACGGCCATGTCTACGTCGCCCAAATCGCAATGGGCGCCAGCGACGCCCAGACGATCAAGGCGATTGCCGAGGCCGAAGCCTACGACGGGCCGGCACTTATCATCGCCTACAGTCACTGCATTGCCCATGGCATCGACATGAGCAAGGGTATGCACCAGCAAAAACTGGCGGTTGATTCGACCTACTGGCCGCTCTACCGCTTTGACCCGCGGTTGCGGGCGCAGGGCAAGAACCCGCTGCAGTTGGATAGCGGGCCGGCCAAGATTGCGTTCAAGGACTACGCCAACAACGAACAGCGTTACCGGATTCTGGCGCAGAGTTACCCCGCCCACGCCGAAGAGCTTATGGCCATGGCGCAGACCGCGGTGACCGAGCACTACAAGCGCTACGAGGAGCTAGCCAAATGATCGACCTGTCAACCACCTACATGGGCTTGAAGTTGGCCCACCCGCTGGTGCCCTCGGCCTCGCCGTTGGCGCGCAACCTGGATGGGATCAAGCGGCTCGAGGATGCCGGCGCGTCGGCCATCGTCCTGCCCTCCCTGTTCGAGGAGCAGATCGAGCAGGAGAGCCACTCGCTGAATCACTTCATGAGCTATGGTGCCGAGAGCTTCAACGAAGCGACGACCTACTTCCCGGAGATGGGGACCTATAACACCGGCCCCGATCACTACCTGGAGCTCATCCACCAGGCCAAAAAGGCGGCCCATATTCCCATCATTGCCAGCCTGAACGGCGTGACGGACGGGGCCTGGATCGACTATGCCCGACGCATCCAGCAGGCCGGCGCGGACGCGCTCGAGTTGAACATCTACTACGTCCCGGCCGATCCGAAAATCAGCGCCGAACAGGTCGAGCGGCGCTACATCGACGCGCTCTTTCATGTCAAACGCACGATCACCATTCCAGTAGCGGTCAAGCTCAGCCCATACTTCAGCGCGATGGGCAACATGGCCAAGCGGCTGTCCGACTCGGGGGCCAACGCCCTGGTCCTGTTCAACCGCTTTTATCAGCCCGACTTCGACCTGGACAATTACGAGGTCGTGCCGCATCTGGTCCTGAGCAATTCGGACGAGCTGCGTCTGCCGCTGCGCTGGATCGCGATCCTGTACAAGCGGGTGGCCTCCGATCTGGGTCTGACCACCGGTGTGCATAACCATTTCGATGCGATCAAGGGCCTGATGGCCGGGGCAGCCGTGACGATGTTAACCAGCGAGCTGCTGGCCAACGGCACGATGCGCATCGGCGAAATCCTGCACGACCTGCAGGGTTGGATGGCCGAGCGCGAGTATGTCTCGGTCCGCCAGATGCGCGGCAGCATGAGCCAGGCGCACGTGCGCAATCCGGCAATGTTTGAGCGCGCCAACTACATGAAAACCCTGGATTCGTGGCGGCCGGACCCGGTCGGCCAATCACTCTCGCGCTAGGGTTCATCTTGTTTGGAAACGGATTCGTCGCCGGCCTGCTTCGGTCTCCCCTGCATGGGTTGATCTCGAGCGCCGTCATGCTGATGTCGGTCAAGGGCCGGCGCAGCGGACGCATCCTTTCCACGCCCGTCAATTACGTTCGCGTTGGGAACTCCCTGTGGACGGTCAGTCGGCCCGAGCGCCAATGGTGGCGCAACCTGCGCGGCGGAGCGCCAGCGACATTGCGGCTTGCGGGCCGTGATGTTACGATGCTCGGCATCGCGCTTGAGACCCCGGAGGATGTCGCGGCTGGTCTGGCCCGAATCGTCCAGCGCCAACCCGCGCTGCGAAAGAAACTCGGACTTCCTGGCGTCACCGAGGGTACTCCCGACGCGATCGCATTTCGCGCCGCCGGATCAACGAAGATCGTCGTCCGATTTGATCCAGTGGCAGGAGACTCAATATGACCGCACCCGCTGGCCCAACCAGGCCGGCCCCCGCGCCGCCCGCCGGCCCTCCCCGGCCGAGCACCGCAGCGCCCGCCGCCGCGTCCGCCGCCGTCGACAAGCGCCTCAAGCTGGTCGAAGCGACCATGCGCCGGCACGGCTTCCGCGGCAACGCCCTGATCGAGACGTTGCACACTGCCCAGGAAGCCTATGGTTTCCTTGACGACGACCTGCTCCGTCTGGTTGCCAGGACCCTCAAACTTCCGCTGAGCAAGGTTTACGGCGTCGCGACGTTCTACAACCTCTTCACCCTCAAGCCAGCCGGAAAGCATGCCTGTGTCGTGTGCCTCGGGACCGCCTGCTACATCAAGGGTTCGGGCCGGTTGATGGACACGCTCCACAAAGAACTTGGGCTGAAGGCTGGCGGGACGACGGCCAATGGCCACCTGTCGCTGTTGACGGCGCGCTGCTTCGGCTCGTGCGCGATGGCGCCCGCCGCCGTAATCGACGGCGAGATCAGCGGGAAGATCGTTCCGGACGCGCTGGTCGCCAGGCTGCGGAAACTCGCGGAGGACGCCTCATGACACCCGAAGAACTGGATCGCACCCAGGAACGCGAACTGGCCGATGACGCAAAATACGAACATCAAGTTCACGTGTGCGTCGGCACGGCCTGCGTAGCGCTCGGCAGCGCGACCGTCGCCAAGAACCTTGAAGCCGAGATCAAGGCATCCGGCCGGGACGGGAAGGTCAAGGTCCGCTGCGTAGGCTGCCCGGGGCTGTGCGCGCTCGGACCATTGGTCGAAGTCGAGGCGAAAGACAAGCCCGAGGATGAGCCCGCTACGCTGTATCAGTATGTCAAACCCGAGGACGCCCGGGAAATCGCCGAGTCAATCGGCGGCGCCCCGGCGTCCCGCCTGCAGGCGGACACCCGCCAGCCATTTTTCACGCGCCAAACCAAGATCGTCCTTGAGAATTGCGGGCGGATCGACCCGGAACGGATCGAGGACTATATCGCCGCCGGCGGCTATCGCGCGCTGGAGAAGGCACTGTTTGAGATGCAGCCGCAGGAAGTCATCGACGAGATCAGCAAGAGCGGCCTGCGCGGACGCGGCGGCGCCGGGTTCCCCACCGGCCTGAAGTGGGCGACGGTGGCCAAGTCTAATTCTCCCGCGGTGACCCGTGTGCCGGATGATATTCTGGCTCGCAAATTCGTGATCTGCAACGGCGACGAGGGCGACCCCGGCGCGTTCATGGATCGCAGCACGATGGAAGGCGACCCGTTCCGGATCATCGAGGGCATGGTCGTGGCCGGTTATGCAGTCGGCGCTGGCAAGGGCTATGTTTATGTTCGGGCTGAATACCCGCTGGCCGTCAAACGCCTGCGCTCGGCCATCCGCCAGGCCCAACGGTCCGGGATGCTCGGGGCCACCATCATGGGCTCGGGTTTCAACTTCGACATCGATGTGCGGCTGGGTGCCGGCGCATTTGTGTGCGGCGAGGAAACGTCGCTGATCGCCTCAATTGAAGGCGGCCGCGGCACGCCCCGCCCGCGCCCGCCCTTCCCCGCCGAGTCCGGGCTGTGGGGCTGCCCCACCCTGATCAACAACGTCGAGACCCTGGCCAACATCGCCCCGATCATCAGTCGCGGCGCGGCTTGGTTCGCCGGCATCGGCACCGAAAAAAGCAAGGGCACCAAGGTCTTTGCGCTGACCGGCCAGGTGAACAATACCGGATTGATCGAAGTGCCGATGGGGATCAGCCTGCGCGAGATCGTCTTCGACATCGGCGGCGGGCTTCCCGAGGGCCGCAACTTCAAGGCCGTCCAGACCGGCGGCCCATCCGGCGGCTGTATTCCAGCCCAGTATCTCGACATGAAGGTCGACTACGAGTCGCTGGCCCAGGTCGGATCGATCATGGGTTCGGGCGGCATGATCGTCATGGACGACCAGACCGACATGGTCGAGATTGCCCGGTTCTTCATGGAATTCTGCATGGAAGAATCCTGCGGCAAGTGCGTGCCGTGCCGGGTTGGCACCGCCCAGATGCACGGTCTGCTGACCCGCATCAGCGAGGGAAAGGCCACCCAGGCCCATCTCGACACGCTTACCGAGCTGTGCGACATGGTCCGCCGCACAAGCCTGTGCGGGCTGGGCCAGTCCGCCCCCAACCCGGTCCTGAGCACGCTCCGTTACTTCAAGAGCGAGTACGAGGACAAGCTGGTCAAGGACGGTCAAAATGAGCGCTAAGACACTTACCATCAACGGCAAACCGATCAGCGCGCGCGAGGATGAGACCATTCTGGAAGCCGCGCGGGATGCCGGCATCGTGATGCCGACCCTGTGCCACCTGGACGGCCTGACCGACATCGGCGCCTGCCGTTTGTGCCTGGTCGAGGTCACCGGAATCAGCAAACTCCTGCCCGCATGCGCAACGCGCGTGGCCGAAGGCATGGAAGTCAGAACGGACACTGAGCAGTTGCGCAAATACCGGCGCATGACCGTGGAGCTGCTCTTCTCCGAGCGCAATCACGTGTGCGCTGGCTGCGTAGCCAACAGCCACTGCGAGTTGCAGGATGTCGGCATTGCGGTCGGGATGGATCACGTTCGATATGACTATCTCTTTCCAAAGCTTGAGGTGGATCTCACCCATCCCCAGTTCGGGATGGACCAAAATCGCTGCATCCTGTGCGCGCGCTGCGTGCGCGTGTGCGACGAGATCGAAGGCGCGCACACGTGGGACATCTTCGGACGCGGGGTGAAGGCGCATGTGATCACCGATCTCAACCAGCCATGGGGCGAATCGCTGAGCTGTACTTCGTGCGGTAAATGCGTGATGGCCTGCCCCACCGGCGCGATCTTCAAGCTTGGTTCGACGGTCGAAGAGAGCGTGAAGGATCGCAGCAAGCTCGCCTTTCTCAAGAATGCGCGCGACAAGAAGCAATGGGTCATGTAGGCGCGTCGCGCGCCCCGCGCGCGAGCGATGAGGTGAGAACATGAGCAAATTGAGATTCGCAACCGTGTGGATGGGTGGCTGCTCCGGGTGCCATATGTCGTTTCTTGATCTGGATGAGTGGCTGATCCCTTTGGCCGACCTGATCGAAGTGGTTTATTCCCCCATCGTCGACATCAAGGTGTTCCCGGAAAACGTCGACGTCACGCTGGTGGAGGGCGCCATAGCCAACCGGGACAACCTGGAGTTAATTCACGTCATACGCCGGAACACCAAAGTCCTGGCGTCGTTTGGCGATTGCGCGGTGACGTCCAATGTCACCGGGATGCGCAACCCGCTGGGCGGGCCCGAGGTCGTCCTTGACCGGGCCTACCGCGACGCGCAACTGCTGCGTCCGCAGATCCCCGATGACGAGGGCATCGTGCCGCCCCTGATTCAGCGCGTGGCGCCGGTGCACGCCATCGTGCCGGTCGACTTGTTTATCCCGGGCTGCCCGCCCTCGGCCAAGCGCATCCGGGCCGTGCTCGAGCAGATTGTCGCCGGCAAGCATGTGGAGATGATCGGCCGGGAGATGCTGAAGTTCGGCTAGGGAATCTTGACGTAACTTTCCCCGGTGACGATATCCCCCGCTCCGCGGGGGATATCGTCTCCGACAAAGATTTCTGTCGGGGCACTAAAGCCGAGTGGAGACAAAACATGAGTCAAAGAATCGTCATTGATCCCGTGACCCGCATCGAGGGGCACGCCAAGATTTCGATCTTCCTCGACGAGGCGGGCGAAGTCAGCGATGCGCGCTTCCATGTCGTTGAGTTCCGCGGCTTCGAGAAGTTCTGCGAAGGGCGGCCCATTAGCGAGATGGCGGGGATCACCGCCCGCATCTGCGGTATCTGCCCGATCAGCCATATCCTGGCCTCGGCCAAGACCGGCGACGACGTACTTACCGTTGAGATCCCCCCAACAGCGGTCAAGCTGCGCCGGATCATGAACCTCGGCCAGTTCACCCAATCCCATGCGCTGAGCTTCTTTCATCTGAGCTCGCCCGACTTCCTGCTTGGCTGGGACAGCGACCCGGCCGCCCGCAACGTCTTTGGCCTGATCGCCAAGAATCCCGAGCTTGCCCGGGCCGGAATCCGGCTGCGCCAGTTTGGCCAGGAAGTGATCGAGTTGCTTGGCGGCAAGAAGATCCATCCAGCCTGGGCCGTCCCCGGCGGCGTGCGCGAGCCGCTGACCAAGGAAGCCCACACGCATATTCTGGACCGGCTGCCCGAGGCTCGCGCGACCGCGGTCCTGGCGCTCAACATGTTCAAAAAGATGCTGGATGGGACCAGGGAAGAAAGCGAGAACTTTGGCAAATTCCGCTCGCTGTTCATCGGCCTGGTCAGCCGCGAAGGCGCGTTGTGGGAGCACTACGATGGCGTCCTGCGCGTGGTCGACAGCGATGGCAACATCCTGGTCGATGATCTGGACCCGCGCCGCTACAGTGAGATCATCGGCGAAGTCGTCGAGCCATTCTCCTATCTCAAGTCGCCCTACTACAAGCCCATGGGATATCCCCAGGGCATGTATCGGGTGGGTCCGTTGGCCCGCCTGAACGTGTGCACCCGGATCGGCACGCCTCTGGCGGATGCCGAGCTGGCCGAGTATCGCCAGCGGGTCGGAAGCGGCGGGATCGTGACCTCGTCGTTCATGTATCACTACGCCCGCCTGGTCGAGATCATGGCCGCGCTCGAACGCATTGGCATGCTCCTGCACGAACCGGACATCCTCTCGACCCGGGTTCGGAGCGGCGGCAGCATCAACAAGCTCGAAGGCGTCGGCGTGAGCGAGGCCCCCCGCGGCACATTATTCCATCACTATCATGTCGATGAGAACGGGCTGATCAAGAAGGTCAACCTGATTGTCGCAACCGGCAACAACAACATCGCGATGAACCGCACGGTCAAACAGATCGCGCAGCACTACATCAAGAGTGTCAAGGACGGCCAGATCCCGGAAGGGCTGCTCAACCGGGTCGAGGGCGGCATCCGCTGCTACGACCCGTGCCTGAGTTGCTCAACCCACGCCTATGGCCAGATGCCGATGCAGGTGAGCGTCATTGACGCGGCCGGCAACGTGCTGGCCCAACGCACTAGAGATTGATGTGACCATGACAACGGGCCACGAGCCGGAAGCGCAACGCGGCGCGCTGGTGATCGGATACGGCAACACACTCCGCGGCGATGATGGCACCGGCCCGTTTGTCGCGCGCGCGCTCGAGACGCGAGTCCCGGCCGGGACTCGCGTCCTCGACGCCCACCAGTTGACGCCCGAGATGGCCATCGCCATCAGCACTGCGAAGCGGGTCGTCTTCGTCGACGCCGTCGACGCCCCGGATGAATCGGCGCCGCGGGTGTCCCGGCTGGAACCCAAGCCTGGCGCCGACCCCCTCAATCCCCATGCCAGCGATCCCGGCAGCCTGCTGTGGCTGGCCAGGACGCTCTTTGGCGGCGCGCCCGAGGCGTGGCTGGTCGCCATCCCGGGCGCCGACTTTGGCTTTGGCGAAACCCTTTCGCCGGGCGCGGCGCGGGCGAGCGCCGATGCCATTGCCCAGATAGAAGACCTCCTCGCCCGCACCTGATTACGCGCTGCGCCGGAAACAGCACCGCCGCGACGCGGAGGAGAAGGCAGTATGCCTGTCACACATGGAAGCGCCATTGGGCGCGAGTCTCTCGAGTATCACGAGCGCCTGCCGCATGGCAAGCTCCAGATCGTGCCCACCAAGCCCTGCAGCACCCAGCGCGACCTTTCGCTGGCCTATACCCCGGGCGTGGCCGAACCGTGCCTGGCCATCCACGACAACCCCGACGACGTGTATCGCTACACCGCCAAGGGCAATCTTGTCGCGGTGATCACCAACGGCACGGCGGTGCTCGGGCTGGGCAACATCGGCGCGGCCGCCGGAAAACCGGTCATGGAGGGCAAAGCCCTGCTCTTCAAGCGTTTTGCTGATATTGACAGCATTGACATCGAGCTGGCCACCGAGGATGCGGAGAAGATCATCGAGGCCGTCAAGCTGATGGAGCCGACCTTCGGCGGCGTGAACCTGGAGGACATCAAGTCTCCCGAGTGCTTCTACATCGAGGAGCGCCTGCGCCAGGAGATGAATATCCCGGTCATGCACGACGATCAGCACGGCACCGCCATCATTTCCGGCGCGGCCGTCTTGAATACCCTCGATATCACCGGCAAGGACATCAAGAAGGTTCGGGTGGTCATCAACGGGGCCGGCGCCGCAGCGCTCGCCTCGGCTCGCTTCTACGTCCTGCTTGGAATACCCCGTGCGAATATCATGGTCTGTGACAGCAAGGGCGTGGTCTTTCAGGGCCGGACTGTCGGGATGAACCGCTACAAGGAGGAGTTTGCCAGCGACACGAAGGCGCGCACGCTCGAAGATGCCCTTGTCGGCGCGGATATCTTCGTCGGCCTCTCCATCGCCAACTGCGTGACGGCGGATATGGTCCAGTCCATGGCCAAGGATCCCCTGATCATGGCGATGGCCAACCCGGATCCTGAGATCAGCTACGACGAGGCGCGCGCCGCGCGGCCGGATGCCATCGTTGCGACCGGCCGCTCGGACTTCCCCAATCAGGTCAACAACGTGCTGGGCTTTCCCTACATCTTCCGCGGCGCGCTGGATGTGCGAGCGCGCCAGATCAATGAGGAAATGAAAGTCGCCGCCGCGTATGCGCTGGCGGATCTGGCCCGCCAGGACGTGCCGGAGGAAGTGCTCAAGGCGTATGGCATCAGCGAACTGAGCTTCGGGCGGCACTACCTGATTCCCAAACCGCTGGACCCGCGCGTGCTGTTGTGGGAGGCCCCGGCCGTCGCCGAAGCGGCGATGAAGAGCGGCGTGGCGCGGGTGCATATCGACCTCGACGAGTATCGCGAATCCCTCGAGGCGCGCCTCGGCCAATCGCGCGAGGTCATGCGGGTGGTCTTCAGCAAGGCTCGCAATAGCCCGAAACGCATCGTCCTGGCCCAGGGCGAGCACGACAACGTGATTCGAGCCGCCCATCAGATCGTCGACGAGGGCATCGGGCACCCGGTGCTGCTGGGCAATGCCGATCGGGTGCGCGAGAAGGCGGAACATTTGCGCGTCGCCCTGGACGGCGTCGACATCATCGACCCAGCGGTATCGGACTGCCTGGAGCCATACGCCCGCATGCTGTTCGAGATGCGCCGGCGCAAGGGCATGACGCTGGTGGGCGCGCGGCAACTCCTGCTGGATCCCGGATACTACGCGGCGGTCATGGTCAACGCCGGCGACGCCGACGGGATGCTGATCAGCGCCGATCTGGACTACCTGGATGCGATGCGCCCGCCCCTGCGGGTGATCGGTCGCGCGCCAGGTGTCAAGACCGCGGCGGGTGTGTATCTGGTCACGCTGAAGAATCGGCCGATCTTCTTTGCCGATGCGACCGTTAACATCGACATGGACGCCGAGAAGATGGCCGAGGTCGCGCTGCTCACGGCCGATCTTGCCCGCAAGTTCGACATTGTGCCGCGGGTGGCGATGCTGAGCTTCTCAAACTTCGGCAGCTCGCGCCATCCGCGCTCGGAGATGGTCCGCGAGGCCGTCGCCATTGCCCGGCGGCGTGACCCGAAGCTGATCATTGACGGCGAAATGATGGCGAGCGTAGCCTTGTCGGCCGAGCTGTTGAAGGGCGAATATGCCTTCTGCGAGCTGGGCGGCAAGCCCGCGAACGTCCTGATCTTCCCAAGCATCGAGTCCAGCCACATCGGCTACCGCCTGGCCCAGGAGCTGGGCCAGGCCGATCTCGTCGGGCCGATGTTTGTCGGGTTGCGCAAGCCCGCCCACATGGTCAATCGCGGCGACCACGTCCGCGACATCGTCAACCTGGCCGCGGTCGCGGTGGTAGAAGCCCAGGAACTCGCGGCCAGGGGCCGCTGATCGCCAACGTAAAAAAACATCCGGCGAGATCACACTCCCCGGGCTTCGCGCGGGGAGTGTGATCTCGCCCCTCAGTTTCAGGATCCCTTCTAGCTGAAGTTCGGCATCAGCCCTGTCGCGGTGTGCGCGTCGAGGAGCTCATCCACAAGGGCAACGATCTGATCCAGGCTGAGCTCGGCCGCGGTGTGCGGATCCAGAAACGCGGCATGATAGACATGCTCGCGCTTGCCGGTCAGGGCCGCCTCGACTGTCAAACTCTGCACGTTGATGTTGGTCTGCATCAGGGCCGCGAGTTGGGGCGGCAGCCCGCCGATCCGGGTAGGCTGCAGCCCGCTCTTGTCCACCAGAATTGGCACCTCGACACAACAGCCCTGCGGCAGGTTGTCGATGAGCCCGGTGTTGGCCACGTTGCCGTAGATCACCCGCGGCTGTCCGGTCGTCATGGCGTGAATGATGCCGCTGCCGTACTCATGGCTGCGGGTGTGGCTCAGCCCTTCGCCGCGTTCAAACGCGGCCTTCATGGCGTTCCATCCGGAGACCTGAATCTCGCACCGGCGCAGATATTCGTCGATCGGGACGTTCAGC
>JBDSIP010000272.1:0-10013 GCA_039917915.1 Thermoflexales bacterium | reverse complement strand
CTCCAGTTACGGCACCCTTTTTTTTGTGTCAGCCCGTGCGCATTTGCCGGGGTTTGATCCACGGTGACGCCCGGAACGGTCCGTGCACGAAAGCGTGCTGCGCCAGAGATTCAGTTGGGGGCCACCTGTCAGGTGGGCCCCTCCTCCCGAATCACCCTACTGCAACTTCGCGTCAAGCGGGAACTCCAACACCGTCCCGCCATTCGAATTTGTCACATACAGGCGTCCATTAGCGACCGTCACCCCGGTCGGGCGGTCGGCGTCGGCGAATGACACGCCCGGCAGATCCACCGGCGCGCCGAGCAGCGAATACGCCAGGACCTGGTGCCCGCGCGGGCTGGTCAGGAACAACGTGCTCCCGCTCACCGCCAGATAGGCCTTGTTCTCGACCGACTGCAATTCCTCGGGCTTCATCGCCACCCAGGCCTCGACCGGGAAGGCCCGCACGAACTTCAGGTCCTTGTCAAAGACCTGGATGCGTTTGTTCCACACATCGGCCACATACAGGTTGCCGTTACGATCGAGGTCAATCCCGACCGGCTCGCTGAACTGGCCATTGCCCGCGCCGCCCCCGCCGATCTGATTCAGGAAGTTCCCCTCCGAATCGAAGATCTGGATGCGTTTGTTGCCGGTGTCGCTCACGTAGACCCGGCCGGTGTCGTCGACGGCGATGTCGCGCGGGCCAAAGAACACGGTGCTCCGCCCCGAGCCGGGGTCATTGCTCACCCCGCCGCCGCCAAACGCAAACAGGAAGCCGCCGTCCTTGTCGAACTTCTGCACCCGGTGGTTGAACGTGTCGGCCACCCACACAAAGCCTTCCTTGTCGATCGTGATCCCCCACGGCTCCTTGAACTTGCCGGGCTCCGCGCCTTCGCCTCCCCAGGTCGACTTGATGTTTCCGGCCGCGTCCAGGATCGTCACCCGATTGTTGCGCCGATCGGCGATGTAGCGATCGCCGTTGGCGGCGACCACAATCGCCCCTGGCAGTTGCGCCCCGGCCTGGGGCGCCTGCGGGACCGCGTCCTTCGGCCGCAGGGTCTCGCCCTTGGTGTCGCCCACCGCCACGCCGCCCAGCTTGAGTTGCCACACCTGGGCGGCCACGTCGTTGCGGATATACAACCCGAAGCGCCCGGAAGGCGACCAGTTGTCGGGCTGCAGATTTGTCTTGTTGAACAGCTTGGCGTATTTATCGTAGTTGCGGTTGAAGATGATCTCCCACAGCGCCGCGCGCGCCTTGGGGTTGAACAGCGAGTAACTGATCCGCTCCCAGTTCAAGTCCTTGTAGTCCTCGACCGGCCACCACACATAGGCGTACTCGAAGCGGGTGAAGTTGTCCTTCAGCTTCTGATCGATCTCGCCGCGTTTGGGCGTGTCGTTGCCATACAGAAACGCCTCATAGGTCATGAAATCGGCGGGGAAGTCGTCGCCCTGGAAACGCCCGTTCGGAAACTGGCTCGACCGGAAATACCAGGTGAGCGGCCAGCTCACTTTGCTGTCGTAGCCGACCTTGATCCCATTCCCGTTGTCCAGCCGCTTCGAGATATCGTCGAGCTGTTCGATCGCGATCTTCACCCCCGGCGCGCCGTGGGCGTAGAAAAGATATTCGCGGGTCGAGTCGTAATTGATATACGTCACTGTGATCGCCGTCCGAATTGTCAGCACGGCCAGCACGCCGAACAACCCGATGGTCATCAGGCGCGCCACCAGGCCCGGCGCCAGGCGGCGCATGGCATACACGATCAGGGCCAGCGCGCCGAGCGCCACCCCCATATCAGCGACGGCCTTGACAATCTGCATCCCATTATTGGTCGTCGGGATGTCCAGCCCGCCGATCACCGACAGGGCGCGAATGATCGCCACGATTCCCGCGACGCCCAGCCCAGCTGCCAGGGCGATCCGCCCGGCCGGCGATTCGCGCCACTTCGGTCCAACGCTGGTGATCAACTCGTTGAAGAAGAAGCCCGTCAACAGCGCCATCGGCAGGGCGATGTGGACCGTCAACCACGGCATCTTTTCGCCGGCCAGCGTGTAAATCATGAAGGTCGCCAGCGCCCACCACACCAGAAAGAGCTGCAAGCTGCGGCTTGGCGAGAGCCATTGCCGGAAGTCGAAGCTGTTTCCGAAGTCGGCGACCTCGATCTCGACTGGCCCAAATGCCATGATCCGCGTGTTGGCCTTGCCTTTCGGCTCGGGCTCTTCTTCGGGGATCTCCTCGTTCTTGAGGCCGCGCCCGGCCAGGATATAGGCGATCCCGCCCAGGGAGCCCAACAGGACCAAGTATTCATACAGCGGGACCAGCAGGAAGTAGTAGAACCACGGCTGGGTGCCGCGCTGGACGTCCTGCTGGGCCATCCAGTAGCCCAGTTGACCGACAAAGCCCGTGCCGATGCCGGCCAGGTTCGTGAACAGGGTGGTGAAGAGGGGCAGGGTGATCCCCAGGAAGATCCCGATCACCGCGGTGTAGCGCCGCCAGCCCCAGGCCAGGCCGATCCCGACGCTGATCGCCGCCAGGGCCACCGTCAGGGCGAACATCGTTGTCAGCGCCTGCGGGTTGAACGATAGCTGCGACACCTCGCCCAACGTTTTTACATCCAGCACCGGGCTCCCCCGCAGCAACTTGAACACGGGGTTGATTACCAGCAGCATCGCGGCCGAGCCGACAAACAAGGTTGTCGTCACCAGGACCACCAGCACGTCAAATGCCGGCGCTTCATGGCCAACCGTCGCCACCCAATCGCCAAACTGGCGCTTGAGCAGGAAGGCCAGGCCAATGGCCGCGCCAACGCCGATCACCAGGATGACGATCCCAAAGATCACCGTTTTTGGATCGAACTGGAGCAGCACAATCGGGCTGGTCTGGGCGACGACGCTCTTCAGATCCAGCACGCCCAGAAGCACGGTCGTCAGCAGCTCGACGATGGCGCTGAGTAAAAGCATCGCCACCCCGACCACCGCCACGAACTTGATCGCTGTCGCGACATTGCCGGCCCCGTCCTTGCTGTAGCCCAATTGCGTTAATGCGACAAAAGCAAGGAAGATCACGAACATCGCCACTGTTAAAAATGAAGTGGCCTTGTCCGTGGCGTGGAAGGCCAGCACTGCCGCCAACGCCAGCAGCCAGGGCAGGCGTTTGGTCTCCATGTAGCGCCACACAAAAATGACGCTCAAAATCGTCCACATCAGGACCGTGCCTTCCTGCCGGATGTAGCGTGAGTGATACAGGATCGAGGGCGAGATCAAGATCGCAAACGAGGCCACCAGCGCCCCGATCCGCCCGAGCTCGCGCCGGAACAGAAACGGCACCGCCACCAGGATGATCCCAAAGATTGCGATCGGCAGCCGGGCCGTGAAGTCGCTGTCGCCGAACAGGAAGTAGCTCAGGGCCGTGATGTGAAACAGAAACGGCCCGTGCATGAGCGGGGTGTGCTGAAAGCCCTTGCCGACCGACAGATTCCACGAATAGAACGTGTGCAGGCTCTCATCGTGGCTCATCACCCGGGCGCCCATGTCCCACAGGCGGCTCACGATCGCAAGCAGAATGAAAAGGGCATACAACGCGGTTTCCCAGTTCACGGTCGCCAGAAGCGATCGGTCCAGAATGCCGGGCGCGGGCTCGCGCTCGCGGCTCGGCGCAAGGGCGGGGAGTCGGGGTTGGCTGATCATCAGGTCTGTATTGTTTCCGGAGAGTCTTACGAATGGGTGATGGGAATCTTACGGCCAGCGGCGGCTATTTCTGCCAGGTTTGGCCCGATGCGCGTTGGGCGATGTCCTGCCGGACATAGAGCGTCCAGCGCGAGACGGAGGGTGGCCCGCCGTCGCGCATGACCAGCCAGCGCGCCACCGCCTGGCAATCCTGCCGATCGGCCGCCTGCTTGCAGCGCACGCCGCCCAGGCCGTTGCGTTGGGTGACATCCAGGCTGTTGGAGACGTAGGTGAATTCGGAGCTGAAAGCCAGCGTGGCGGGTAACAGCGCGGCTGCCGAATTGGCCGGGCGGGGCGCGTAGGACGCGAACTTTTGATCGCGCAGCAACCAGCGCAGCCAGGACGGGGCCGTGTCGTGGACGTCGACGGGCATCACGGTCTTGTCACCGTAGGCCAGCACCGCCACTTGCTCGATGGCGCCCTGCAGTGCTTTGGCCTCGCCTGCAATCGACTCGGTCACATACGGTTCGCCTGGATTGGCGGCGTGACTTTGGGTGAGCGAAAAGCCAGCCCCAAAGGTGCCGACGCTCAGGATCAGCCAGGCCGCGATTGCGACGCCGCGGGCGACGGCCGCGCCGCTCATCCGCAGCGAAAGCGCGATCCCGCCAGCCGCGACGATGAAGACCGCCACGATCGCCAGGAGCAGCCACTTGGTGTCGCCCTGGCCGGCGTATTGCCGCACGCCGATATCGGCCACGAACAGGAAGACCAGGCTCAGCCCGGCGGCCACACCCTCATGAGCCCACTGTCCTTCACGTGGCAGCGCGCTCAGTATCCGGTCCGCCAGCAGCGCGGTCAAGGCGGCGCAGGCCAGGGTGAGCGGAATCAGGTGATGTACATCCCGCGACTGGTCCAGTAACACAATGACCAGACCGGCGACGACGACGACAAGCCAATCCCGGTGCCCGGCCGTGTTCTCGTCGTGCGATGCGCCTTCCGGGCCAAAGCGGCGCTCCATGGCGATGTGGATCTGCCAACGGATGAGCTCCACCAGCGTGCCGGCGATGATCAGCGACTCGTAGAGGCCAAAACCCAGCATGGCCCGCCAGTAGGGCAGGATCCCGGGTCGCAGAATCCCAACCGCAAAACTGGCCAGACCCTGCAGCGCGTCGCCCATTCCCGACAGGTTCCACAGGGCGGTGGTCGCCCCGAGCGCCAGCGCCGCAAAAGCCACCAGCCCGGATCGGGCCGACAGCAGGCCGCGCATGCCTGCCGGCCGGGTGACAAGCGCGATCGCGCCTAGAAAAATCAAGGGGATCGCGCCATCGATGCCGCTGGCGGCCAGCAGGCCAAGTCCAACGGCCGTTCCCAAGGCACGCCCGCGGCGCAACATTGCCCAGGTCAGCATGGCGATCGCCCAGGCCAGCGTTGCCCCATCGGCCAGGCGCGCCACATACCATAGGGTGGGCGGGAAGATCATCAGGCTGGCCATGATCAAGGCCGCCCGTCGGCCGAGCTGATCGCGAAAGGCCATCGGGGTCAAGCACAGCGCCGCTCCGGCGACCGCCGCAATGAGCCGCGCGCTGAACTCATTCGCCCCCAGCAGCGCGAACAGGGCCGCCTGCAGCCCGCCATGCAGTGGGTTGAGCAGAGTCGCCGAGCCACCCCGCGCGACCGCCAGGGCTGCATTGGCCGCATTCGCCTCAGCGCTGTTCAGCGGCATTTCGCCCAGCATCCAGGCCCGCGCCAACAACGCCAACAGGCAGATCCCCGCCCAGAGCGCATGCTCGAAGGTCAGACGCTCCAGCACGCTGGGGCGGTGAACCGTCCCGGCGTTTGGCAGGTTCGGGAAGGTGGAGGTCACTTGCATGCGTAAAGTGTGGAATTCCCGGAGCGGAACGTCGCCGCGCATAGCCGGTCGAACTTCGCCAGGCCCTCGGGTTTGTAGACTTGCCGCTCGGCCTCGCCCACGACGACGTAGGTCACATCAAACTGGCGCAGGATGCGCCGGGTCTCAGTATCGTCGTTGGTGATGGAGTACAGCCGCTCGATCTGGGGTTCGCGCAAGCCGGGCACCGTGTAATTCCCGCGCCACTGGTTTTCGTGGCCGCCCCAGCCCAGCAGGGTCGGAAGACCGGTAAACGCCGAGATCCTGCCGGAATAGACGTACGAGGCAAAGCCCTTTCCCGGGGCTTCGACAATCACCGGAGCGCCGACGACGTTGAGGTTGATCCAGTCGATCAGCCGCGCGTCGTCGGGGTGATATTGCTTGAGATAGGCGGCCCCGTCGAGGGTGGGAGCGCGGCTGAATCCATCCGTGCGGGACGCCGACGCGAAGACCGGCCACATCAGGCCCAGGCCGACGAAGATCAGGGCGGCAATCCCAATGACCTTCGAGAAGATTTTGTGATCGCCCAGCAGCGCAACGATGGCAAAGCCGCCGGCGACCGACCACATCGTCCAGCCCTGGAAATAGAACTTGAAGACGGTGTTCATCCGCGTGCCAAAGTTGTCGAGCAGGAAGACGAACTCGACCGAAGCCGTGATCAGGGCGCCCAACAGCAGCAGGGTTAAAGCAAACAATCCGGGCGCGATGACGGCCGGCGACAGCGTCGCGGCCGCGTCTTGCGACACGTCTTCGTCCGTTGGCGGGCGGATGCGCGGCCCAAGCGCGCGCCAGGCCAGCACCGCGCACAGGGCCGCGCCCGTGATCAGGATCAGGGGGGTCCAGGGTCCGGCAGCAGATGGGTCAAATGGGTTGATGCGTTCCGTCAGGCGCTGGCTCACGACGGCGCTGCTGACGCCAAGCGCCTTGCCGGTGGTCGACAGCTCGGTCGCCAGCGCGCGCGCCGTCGGCGACAGCAGCCCGAATAGCGCGGCCAGCAGCAGGGCGGCCACCAGGCCGGTCGCCGCGAGTCGGACAGTCTTGAGAGCAAGGGCGCGCGGACCGACCTCCCATTCGCGGGCGAGCAGCGCGATCAATCCGATCGCGGCGATCAGGAAAGGGGCAAAGATCAGGAAGTACTGGTGGAACTTCGTGCCGTTGAAGAGGTTGATCATCACCCCTTTTGCCTGGGACGAGAACGTGGCGTAAAACGGCAGATAGATCACATAGCCGACGATGAAGACACCCGCGCTGAACAGGATCGCGGGCATCAGCGATTCGCGCCGAAGCGCGCGCCCGGCGATCAGGGCAAGCGCGATCAGCCCGCCGAAAATTGGGAAGTCCCATGTGTTCATGAAGGACAGTCCGCCGGCCAGGATGGCGGCCAGGGCCAGCTCGGGCAGCACGCCGATCGGAAGTTCAATCGTCAGGCGCCGGATCCAGGGCGGCCATTTGCTGCCAACCTCGGCGAAGCTCAACTCGGAGGTCTCCCGGATGACCGGTTGGGTCAGGAATGCCAGCGCCAGGATCAGCGCAAGCAAGTTGAAGGGCAGGCCCATCACGTGCGGATGGTTGTCGCCCAGGATGTAACTGAAGATCGGGGTCTCGGTGATGACTTCCTGAGGTTGGGGCGCGGCCGTTGTGCTGCCGGGCGCCAGGTCCTTGACCACCCGCGACCAATCCCACCACCAACTGTAAAAGAAGCCGCGCGGCTCGCCGTTCTGGCAATAGTCGATCGGACGGGTGGCGATCTGGCGCACATCGAGCCAGCGCCAGAAACTTTCGGGCAAGGTGTTGTTGCAACGCAGCACGCCCATGAAGCCGCCCAGGTTGCCCATCAATGTGAGCATGACCGCGGTCAGCAGACCGGCGGCCAGCGGGCGCGAGTCGCGCCGCGGCGGTCCATTGGGTTCGGCCGCCGCTTCAGCCCGCGACCGCAGGCCGAACAGGTTGTAGCCCGCCGAGAAGGCCGTCACGACTGCCAGGGCGAAGAACATCGCGCCGCCCAGGTTGAAGGCGATTGAGGGCGCGATCCCGCTGACGCGGGTCAGCATCGCCAGCAAAACGAAGCCAAAGTAGTAGTAGCTGATTGGAAGCCCGGACAGCCAGGCATCGTTCGGCGGGAAGGTCGGGCTGCGCAGGATGGCGTTGATGAACATGGATTCCATGTACTTTTCGCCGCCCGCTTCGTTGATATCAGGAACGTATGCCCGAAACAGCGCGCCTATCGCAAAAGCCGCCAAAAACGCGCCTTCGGTCCACCACACATAGCTGGGAATCGACCGAAGCGAGATCTTGATCGGCGTTTGGACGAATGGCGCGCCCCGCCGCATCGCCAGACCGAGCGCGGCGATGACCACCGCCATGAGCGCGAGCAGGATCGCCCCCGTGTTGTTCTCGGCAAGACCCAGGGTGACCAGAATCCAGTAGGCAAATCCGCACAAAATTAGCCCAAGCGTTTTGCTCGCGCCATATCCGCGATCTGGCAGACCGCCCAACATGCGCCGCGAGAGGAGCCACCCGGCGATGCCAAACACCTGCATCCAGAGGTACCAGACGATTGCGTCAATCATTCAACCACTGCGTAGATTCGAGTTCCCTCATTCGTGTAGGCGCGCCGAAGATAGCCCAGATCGGCCATCCGCTCGAACTTCTCGAGACCTGCCCGGGAGTAGTAAGCGGCCTCGAGGTCGCCCACGACCACAAATCGGATATTGTAACGGGCCAACAGGATATTGGCCCGGTCAACCGATTCGGTGTTGTAGAACTGGTCGACATCGGTTTGGCGGTCCAGCACGACCCGATCGGTCAGGGCGGCGCGTTGCTGGCGCTGGTGCCAATCCCAGCCGACAACGGCGGGCAGACCGGTATAAATCGAAAAGCGCGCCCCCCAGCGATAGAGCAGGCCGCCCGTGCCCGCCTCCACAATGACCGGCGAGCCCGCGATGTTGGCCTGCATCCAGCGAATCGCCTCATAGTCGTGGCGCAGTGGGAAAACGCGCTCGCCGTTCGATGGCCCGTCGATCCGGGTGGCAAAGCGCATATAGGCCAGCCCGTCGAGACCGGCCGGAGCGTCTGGCGCGTACCGGTCGGCGATTTTTGCCGGACTGGCGAAGACCGGATAGAGCGCCGCTAGGAAAACGACGACCGCGGTGAGCAGCGCGAACGCCATGCGCGGAAGGGTTGGCCCGGCCCTCGGCCGGATGACCCGCACGCCACGGCGTTCCAAGGGATCGGTTAAGCCCGCCGCCGCGATGGCGGCGGTGGCCACCCCGAGCATCAACCAGGCCTGCGCGTAGAACTTGAAGACTGTGTTCATCCGGCCGATATCACCTTTGAGGGTGAAGAACTCGACAAACAGGGTAAGGCCGAATGCGCCGGCAGCCAGAGACCAGGCTGCCCGCTCGTGCAGGCTGGCGTCCGGGTCAAGGATGCGCGCCGCGCAAATGCACAACATCGGGACGGCCACCACGGCCGCCTCGACGCCCAGCAGATAAAGAAATGAAGTTGCAGCCAGGCCCGCGACCGCGAGCGCAATCAGCGCGCCGCGCCGGGATGCCGCCGACCGGGCGATTCGGGCCAGGCCAAAACCCGCCAGAGGCACAACGAACAAAGCATAGACAGAAATGTACGGCCACAGGGGCGTGCGCTCGCCCGTCCATGGCCCGAGGCTGCTGTAGGCGGTGCCGTAGTTCTCGAGATAGGGGATGAACGCCGCCCGGGTCGCCAGGAGGAACACCCCTGCCAGGGGCACGGCCGCCCACCCGGCTCGCCAGCGCTGACCTGGGGCTGCCCCGGCGGCGGCCGCCGCGATAAGCGCCGCGGCGCACAACGCCGCGAGGACGGGGTAGTCCCAGGTGTTCGTCGGCCACAGCGCGCCGACCGTCACCGCCGCTATGACGATCGCCCCCCAGCGCCGCGCGCCGCGGGCGAACGCGCTGGCCATTCCCAGGGCGGTCAAGGCAAGCGGCATCGCCATCATGTGGGCGTGCAGATCGGCGTAGATGAAGGTGAATAGCGGGAACTCGGCAATTGGGAGCGCGTCTACCGGGTATGCTTCGCGCGCGGTGAGACGGGTTGGGTTCCAATAATGCGCCCAGCCGAAGTTGGCCGGTCCATTGCTCAGCCATTTCTGGATGCCGCTGACCAGGTTGTTCAATGTCCCCGCCTCGGGCGGGCCCCCCATTCGAAGCCAGTTGGAATACAACACGCTGATCGCGTCGATGTTGCCCAGGCCGGCAACGAGCAACGCGGCCAGACCGCCCGCCAACAGCGTTCCGCGCGGCAGGAGGATGTCATCGGCATCACGTTTCGCCCGCCAGCCCGCAAACAGGCTGGCGCCCGCCCCAAATGCGGCACTTGCCGTCATTCCAAATAGGGCCGGGATCGCCAGGTTGTAGGCCACGCCCGGCTCGATGCCAAGCGCTTTGATCGGCACGCCAATCAACACAAATCCGAAGTAGTAGTAGTTGATGTAGCCGCCCGA
>JBDSIP010000271.1:0-3507 GCA_039917915.1 Thermoflexales bacterium | reverse complement strand
GACTGACAGGGTATGGCTCCTCCATCTTTCGCGTCGGTATCCGTTGTCACCCATTCATGATCGTCATCCCGCGCGAAAGCGCGGGACCCATACCGAGTCCGAACAGAGTTCTCGAAAATGGATGATGATGGACTGGATGGCTTACCCCGAGTCGAACATTCGCGCCCGAACCCGCATTACTTCGTTCGAATCACCGCCGCAATGCTGTCGAAGTTCCCGCCAGTCGGCATGACGAACAAGCAACGACCGTTGCTCCGATCGGCCCACACCTGTCCAATCGCCCGCTTTTCCTGCGAATCATCAGCGCTGTAAAGGTGCGCCCCTTTGTTTTCCACGACGAGAATTCGCCCATCGGCCAGCTCGCAGACAAAATCGGGGTAGAACCAGTCGCTCGACGTCTGCAGCCGAAATGAGCCTGGCCGGTTGGCGAGATTGCGCACCCAGTACTTGACCTCAGGCATCTGATCAAGGTATTGCGCGCACTTGAATTCCTCGGTGGTGTCGCCGTTCGCTTTCTTCTCCTGTAACTCCCCGACCTTCGGCCCAAAGTAGTGCTTTGTGAACTCAAACCCTCCGGAATAGGTCCAACCAGGCGCGTACTTCAGGTCTGACAATAGGATGACGTTGTCGTCACTCACGAAGAGTGGCGCGTCAGGCAGCAGAAACTGCTGAAACGCGGCCTTGCGCTCGTGGGCTCTGTGCTCATCAATCCGGGCCTCGATCTCATCGCGCAGTCGATAGCGGTCCTGGACCAGCGCATCATGTCCATTCAGACTGTGCTTGGTGAGCAGCCCGTTCACGGTCCTTAGGATGAAGGCCGTCGACTCGGCCATTGCGATATCACCGTGAGTAATCCTGCGGTCAATCCAAGAGACAAGCGCCTCGAATGGCATGCCGTCAGTCACGCCGAGGGCGAGGACCTGTTGGTGTAGCACGTGCAGGAAACTGGGCTCCTCTGTCGAAGTTGCCACGCTTGTCTTGACCTCGCCCTGTGCGCCAATATCGATGTTTCCCATGCGGGGAACAGGGCGCGCCAGAGGGCTATATGAATCCGGGAGCGAGGCGTCTTTGTCGCTCAGCTTCCATCGATGCTCCAGGAGCACCGTGCGGTCGAATTCAAAGACAGCTTCGTGATCGCGGACGCATAACCTTGGCACGTTGAAACGCTCGCCACGGGCGTACGGCGACGGACTGAGTGTATGCGTGCCGTCGCCCCACTTGCTGGCGACCTCGCGCACTCTGTCCACGGTAATCTCAATGCGGTCCTTGGCCTCGCGGGTTGTGACGCAGCGCTTCAATCGTTCAGTGTCGAGCACGTCAAGCGGCATAAGAATCGTGATGTCACCGGATGCGACGCTGACAATCGCCTTACCTTTGAGCGCCTCTTCCTCCTGCCTGGCCATAGCAGCGTCGATGTCCTGTGGCATCACCTGAACCGTAATGGGTTGCGCACTCAAGGCAAAGCTACTTGGCGACTCCGCAATCACAATGCGATCGGCTTCTGCGGCTGTGAACCCGTTGTGTTCCAACGCATCCCTCAGTTCGGCCAGAACATCCGTGATCGAGGGCGAAACCGAAAACGCATAGGAGCAATTCAGATCGGGGTGCTGCTTGGCCCGCGCGTGCGGCAGCCGCAGAATCCGCCCGACGATCTGTTCAATGGCGGTGGACGAGCGTGTCTCCTTGAGACTGCAGAGCACGTAGGCGAAGGGGCAGTCCCAGCCCTCGCGCAGCTTCTGCACGGTCAGGATGAAACGGACCGGGCAACGAGGCGAGGCGATTTCGTCGGCGCCTGGCAGTTCATCGTTGTTGCCGACCGAGATCTTGATCTGCTCGAGAGGGATGTTGAACTCAGTATTCAACCGCTTGCGCAGCGGCTCACAGGCGTCGACGCGTTCTGCTTGCAACAACAGAATCGGCCTCAGATACTCGCCGCTGCGCTGGGCTTCGTCGATGGCCAGAGCCTCCAGTTGCGCGCGGGTGTCAATTGCCCCGGTCAACAGCTTGTCGCCTTCGCCGCGCGGACGGGCGATGACGCGCAGGGGCAATTTGACCATGTCCTCGGCCTTTAGCTCGGCCGCAGAGACGCGATGCAGCACATTCGAGGGCTGGCCCGCGCGTGCGGGCGTGGCGGTGAACTCGATGATGCACGACGGCAGGACGTTCCCCAAGGTGGCAAAACTCAGGTCGGTCCGAGCATTGTGGGCTTCATCAACGATGACGATCGGCCGGCGCAGGCGGAGCATATTGACCAGTGATGGCTTGGGCTTGCCATCCGGGCCGGGCAGCAAATCCGCCAGCCGGTCGGCAGGCAGGTTCAACAGATGCTCAGAGAAGGCCCCGTTCTGCTCATAGACCTTGCGCCCGGTTTGGTCCTCGACTCGGAAGGACTGAATCGTCGCCACGATCACGACCGTCTGCCCATCGACCGTCGCCCTCGACAAGCGGAGGGCCTCGTCAATTGTCACGACCTCGATGGGTCCACAAGCGAGTTCGAGCGCACGCCGGTAATCGTGGCGCGGGTCGCGCAGCGCGTCGGCGGTCTGGTTCAGGATGGTGTTGCTGGGGACCAGCCACAGCAACACGGATCTGTCCGTGCGGAGCAGTTCGCTCATCGCCAGCCCCGCGGCATGGCAGGCCAGCAGGGTCTTGCCGCCCCCGGTCGGGACGCGCAAGCACACGTATGGCATGCCTTTGTTCAGTCCCTCAGCTTGGACCGGAAAATAGGGTAGGACCGCCTGGCCGTTGCCGCTCAGGGCCTGCTGGAAGGCCGCCTCGGGGTGGCCGTCTTTGGAGCACTGCCGAAAGAAGGCGGTCAAGGTATCCAGTACCCGGGTCTGGTAATGCTTCAGGGTGATCATGACACGCGAATCTCGTAGGGCGTCTGCTTGAAGAGGATGCGCTCGGCCGCTAGCCTGTCCTTACCGAGCAGGCAGCCTGTGCCGTAGATGACTTTCTGCCCGTCAAAAGGCGGGAGTTTGGCGAGCACGGCCCGGGTGAGGATGTTGCCGCCATTTGCGCTTTTGTCGCCCAGGATGCCGTTGTAGAGCAGATAGACGCCGACGCCCCGGCACGCGCCGACAAAGGGCGAATCGGATTGGCTGTTGTGCGGGATTGGTTCGCCGGTCTCAGTGAAATACACATGCCGGGCCAGGTCGGCGAAGCTGACCGAATCGCGGATCTTGCCGGTTTCGTCGAATAAGGTCTCACCCAGTTCGCAGAAGCGGAAGCCGCCGCCGAGCTCCTCGATACGCGAGGTTTTCGCATCGGTGTATCCCAGTGCGACGCGTCGCACGCGCTCTGCAGATACTTCGCGCGCGATCTTCGGCTCTATCTCAACCAAGACGAACCGCCTACGCTGGGCGCTCGGAGCGGCCTTGTTGAGATTGAGAATCGCATTTGCCGTTGTGCCTGAGCCGGCAAAGGAATCGAGGACAAGATCGCCAGGATTTGTAGCAATCTGCAGCACGCGTTCCAACAACCTGGTCGGTTTTGGAGTGTCAAAAG
>JBDSIP010000270.1:0-2866 GCA_039917915.1 Thermoflexales bacterium | reverse complement strand
AACCGCGGGATTATAGGCCAGCTATTTCGGCCGGCGTTCAGATTTGGGTTTGTTGGCCGTCTGCCGTGAAACGACGACGATCCAGAACAGGCAGGTGATCGCGGTTCCGGCCGCGCCGCTGAGGACGCCGGCCGCTGGGCTGAGGGTCGGGGCGATTGCCGAGGGGAACGCCTGGAAGACCACCGCCAGGCCGCGGGGAAGCATAGAGATCGGAGCAGTCATTGCGGCCGGGGCGCCCCTTCAGGCGCGCCCCGCGTCAGTCGCAAACCGGCCACCACCCACACCACGCCGGCGACGACGGTCGCTCCGACGCCGGTCAGGATGCCCGCCGCGGGCGTGGTCGCGGTGGCGACCGTTCCAATGATGAGGGTGGAAATCGACGTGACAACCGAAAAACCCATGCTATCGACGGCGAGCACGCGCCCGCGCAGCGCGTCGGGGGTCTCATGCTGGACGAAGATGCGGCTGAATGCCCATACACTGGCCCCGCCAATATGGCCTACCACCAGGCTGAGGGCGCCAACGAGCGGGGTCTCCGACAGGCCGAAGAGGGTGTAGCCCAGCGCGCACAGGACAAAGGTCAGGCCGAGCACCTTGACAAACTCGCGGGGCGTCTTGGGCTGGAAGAGGCTGGTCGTGATGAGAGGACCAACGAAGGATCCCAATCCACGGCCCACGTAGAGCCACGACGTGCCGATATCGCCGACGCGATAGACGTTGTAGGCGTAGACGCTGAACAGGCCGATTCCGCCCAGGGCCAGGGCCCAGATGGGCTTGGCCAGCGAAATCATCAGCACCCGCGGATGATGGCCGAGAAAGCGAAAGCCATCGGTAAGGACCCGGAGCGCGCCGGTCCCGGACAGGGCGACCGGCCCATCGCTTGCCCGGAAGCGCCCCCGGATGCGGGACAGGAACCAGGCCGACCACAGAAACGACAAAGCGTTGATGATGAAGGCCGCGTCGCGCCCGAACACCTGGGCGACGACGCCGCCCAGCGCCGCGCCGACGAAGACTCCGCTCGCCCAGGTGGATTGCTGCAGCGCATTGGCGGTCAATAGCTCGCCTGGCCGGCATAGGTTGGGCAGCGCGGCCGCCATGGCCGGATCGAAGAACGCGCTCCCGAGGCTCAGAAACAGCGTGCCGGCATAGGCCAGCCAGACCCATTCAGGCCCGCGAATCAGGATGAAACCCAGCGCGATGACCGCTCGGGCGATGTCGGCGGCGACCATCACCTTCTTTCGGTCGAAACGGTCGGCGATATAACCGCCGATGAAGACGCTCGTGATCGCCGCGGGCAGCATCTGGAATACCACGGTCAGACTGGCGCTGATCGGACTGTTGGTCAGACTGATGATCAGGCCGAGCAGTGCGACGCTGTTGAACCAGTCGCCGAGTTGCGAAACGGACTGAGCCGCCCACAGGTTTCGGACATTCGGGTTGCCGCGCAACAGGGCGACGTAACCGGGCAAACCGCGGGGCAGAGCAGACATGGGCGCGCTTGTCACGGGCCGCATTGTACGGAAATCGAATGCCCAACGTGCTCAAGACCCATGGTCAGAAGGGATACGACATGATCGTCGTCGAGCGAATAGAACACCGAGCGACCATCCTTTCGCGCGGAAACAATCCGAAGTTGCCTTAACCCGCGCAATTGATGCGATACAGCGCTTTCGCTGATGCCCACCTTTTCAGCAATGGCCCCGACGTTGACCTCACCCTGTAGCAGGGCAAGCAGGATTCGAACCCGGCTTGGGTCGCTCATGGCCTGGAACAGTTCGGCCACGCGCGCCGCGTCGACGGCGCTCGGAATTGTGCTTTCCACCTTGATCATGTCGCGCTCCGATACCGGAGCAAGCGCATCCCATTCAAGGTCACGATGATCGACGCCCCGACATCGGCAAATACCGCCATCCACAGTGTGCCGAGCCCCAGCAAGACCAGGGCGAAGAAAGCGAGTTTGATGGCAATGGCGAACGCGATATTGGCATAGATGACGCGCATGGCTGACCGAGCCAGTCGAATCGCGAACGGCAACTTGCCCAGGTCATCACCCATCAGCGTGACATCGGCGGTCTCCATCGCCTGGGCTGTGCCGCCTCCCATGGCGATTCCGACGCTAGCCGCCGCCAGCGCAGGCGCATCGTTGATGCCATCCCCGACCATGGCAATTCGGGTTTTCTGGTTGGACAGCTCAGCCTGGATGACCTTGAGCTTGTCCTGCGGCAACAAATCCGCATGGACGCGCTCCACCCCCACCTGGGCGGCGACACGGGCCCCGGTGGCAGCCGTGTCGCCCGTCAGCATCAGCGTTGAGACGCCAAGCGCCGTGAGCTCAGCCACCGCGTCACGGCTGCCCGCCCGCACCGCGTCGGCGACGATGGCATAGCCCTTATATAGGCCATCTTCGCTGATGAGAACGGGTGTGTTTCCGTCCCGGGCTGCGGCGGAGACCTCCGCGCACGATTCCTCAGAGTGCGCGATATCGGTGTCAAAATAGGTGTGGCTTCCAATGACGACTTTGCGTCCGAGCACCGTCCCGGTGACGCCCTTGCCGACGACCGACATAACCTCATCGGCCGATGCAAACACCGAGCCCAGACCACGCGCATCGGCCGCGTTCGAGATCGCCCGGGCGACGGGATGCTCGCTCCGGCGCTCAACCGCGCTCGCCAGGGCCAGCAGCGCATCGCAGCGTGCGCAGTCGCCAGCTGGGTTTTCGCAGTCGACTGCCTTGACTTTGATAAGTTCCGGCCTGCCCTCGGTCAGCGTGCCCGTTTTGTCGAAGGCGACGAGGTTGATCCTGCTCAATGCTTCGAGATAGGCGCCGCCTCGGACGAGTACGCCGTTGCGGGCCGCGGTACTGATG
>JBDSIP010000269.1:0-5074 GCA_039917915.1 Thermoflexales bacterium | reverse complement strand
TACAAGACGCCGCACGCGCGCTTTGGGGTGACAAGCAACGTGTGGGACCTGGTCTTCAACACCGAGCCGCCCGTCTCCGGGCCGCTCCCGGCCGACGCGCGCTAGTTTGATTGTTATCCACGACGATATGCCACGGCTCCGCCGTGGCATATCGTCGTGGAAGAGACCTGAAGCCCCGCCCGGCGTAGGCCAAGGCGGGGCATGTCGTTTCTTGTTCGGGACTAGAATTGCATTGGTTGCGTTTCGCGCTGTGTCGCGCGAGTGACTTGCGCCGGTCGCAACGGACAGTCCGAGTCTGGAGGATCCATGAAGATCTGTTCCAATGAAGTTCAGCGCGGCTCGCCATTTGATGCGCGCCGCGCCTTCCCCGCGCGCTTGTTCTCCCTCCTCTTGTGGTCCCCCAGGCGTAATTTTCGCGCCTCTGGTCTGTAATCCCTTTTCAGAAGGAGTCTCATGTCCACCTACATTCAAGACCTCATCGCCGAAGTAAAGGCTCGCAATCCGCGCGAGCCCGAGTTTCACCAGGCGGTGACCGAAGTGGCCGAGTCGCTTGAAATGGTCTTCGACCGTTATCCAGAATACCGCCGGGCGAAGATCCTCGAGCGCCTCGTCGAGCCCGAGCGGGTGATCCTCTTTCGCGTCGCCTGGACCGACGATCAGGGCGAGATCCGGATCAACAAGGGCTATCGGATCCAGATGAACAGCGCCATTGGCCCGTACAAGGGCGGATTGCGTTTCCATCCCTCGGTCAACCTCGGGATCCTGAAATTCCTGGCCTTTGAGCAAGTCCTCAAGAACAGCCTGACCACCCTGCCGATGGGCGGGGCCAAAGGCGGAAGCGACTTCGACCCGAAGGGCCGCAGCGATAACGAGGTCATGCGCTTCTGCCAGAGCTTCATGACCGAGCTCTCGCGCCACATCGGGCCGAACACGGATGTGCCGGCCGGCGACATCGGCGTGGGCGGGCGCGAGATCGGCTTCCTGTTCGGGCAATACAAGCGCCTGCGCAACGAGTTCACCGGGGTGTTGACCGGCAAAGGCCTGAACTGGGGCGGCTCGCTTATCCGGCCCGAAGCGACCGGCTATGGCGCCGTCTATTTCGCGGCCGAGATGCTGGCCCGCAAGGGTCAAACGATTGAAGGCAAGGTCTGCCTGGTCTCCGGCAGCGGAAACGTCTCGCAATACACGGTCGAGAAGCTGCTCGACCTGGGCGCCAAACCCGTCACCCTCAGCGACTCCAACGGCATGATCCACGACCCGGCCGGGATCGACCGGGAAAAGCTGGCCTTTGTCATGGATCTCAAGAACGCCCGGCGCGGGCGAATCCAGGAATACGCCGACACCTACCGCACGGCGACCTACACGCCGGTCGATCCAAAACTCGACACCAACCCGCAGTGGAATATCAAGGCCGATTGCGCCTTCCCCAGCGCCACCCAGAACGAGATCAACGGCAAGGATGCCCAGAACCTGATCAACAACGGCGTAACCCTGGTCTCAGAGGGGGCCAACATGCCGACGACCATCGACGGGGTGAATCTGTATCTCCAGCACGGCCTGATGTACGGTCCGGCCAAGGCCGCCAACGCCGGCGGGGTGGCCACCAGCGGGCTCGAGATGGCGCAAAACAGCATGCGCCTGTCGTGGAGCCGCGAAGAGGTCGACCAGCGCCTGCACTGGATCATGAAACAAATTCACAAAACCTGCGTGGACACGTCCGACCGGTTTGGCGTGCCGGGCAACAACGTCGTAGGCGCGAATATTGGCGGCTTCCTCAAGGTTGCCGATGCCATGATGGACCAGGGTCTCGTATAGGCGGGCCCGTTGACGCGCCCGGAGCAGGCCCGCCGCTGCTCCAGGCGCGCGTTTTCGAGCATGTCAGCCGAAGCCACGGATACCGGCCCCGAACGCGCTCCCGACAGCGCCCCGGGCGGGTTTCAAGCCCTGATGCGCTACCGCATCGGCGACATCCTGCTCGTCTCCAGCCGCTACGACCTGTATCTGTTCGAGGAGGATGGCCAACTCTACGAGCTCATCCGAAGCGAGTATCAGGGCCTGCAGCTCAGCCACACGCCCGAGCTCAGCCGGGTCGGCACGGGGGCCGAAGCGCTCACCCGCGCCCGGAGCGAGCGGAAGCCCGACCTCATCATCACCACCCTGCACGTGGAGGACATGAGCGCCGCGCGCCTGGCCCGCGAACTGCGGGCCGCCAATCCGTCCATCCCCATCGTGCTGCTGGCCTACGAAAACCGTGAACTGAGTGATCTGCTGACCCGCCGCGACGCCGGCCTCTTTGATGGCGTCTTCGTCTGGCACGGCGACTTCCGGCTCATCATCGCCATCGTCAAACAGCTCGAGGACCGGCGCAACGTCGAGGAGGACACCGCGGCGGTCGGAGTGCAGTCTGTGATCCTGATCGAGGACAGCGTTCAGTTCTACTCTTCATTTCTGCCCCTGATCTACACCGAGATCATCAAACAGCAGCAGCGCCTGATCAGTGAGGGTGTTTCGATCACCGATCGTTTCCTGCGCATGCGGGCCCGGCCCAAGATCCTGCTGTGCGTGAATTACGAACAGGCCTGGGACTACTTCACCCGCTACGAAGGCACTTTGCTGGGGGTGATCTCGGACATTGGCTTCACCCGCGAGGGCGTCTACGACCCGCGCGCCGGCATCCGTTTCGCCGAGCAGGTCAAGGCCCGTCATTGGGACGTGCCCGTCATCCTGCAGTCGACGTCGCGCGAGTTTGACGAAGACGCCCGCCGCTTCGGCGTGTCGATCCTGCTCAAGGATTCGGACACCCTGCTGGCCGAGCTGCGCCGGTTGATCGCCGAGTATTTCGGTTTTGGCGATTTCGTCTTTCGCATGCCCGACGGGCGCGAGGTCGGTCGGGCGGCCAGCCTGCGCCAGCTCGAGGAGCTGCTGCGCAAGGCGCCGGTTGACAGCATCCGTTATCACGCCGAGCGCAACCACTTCAGCAAGTGGCTGAAGGCCCGGACCGAATTCTGGCTCGCCCACCAGCTCCGCCCGCGCAAGCCCGAGGATTACCCCTCGGTCGAGCATCTGCGCCAGGACCTGATCGCGCATTTCCAGGAATACCGCCATGTGCGCCGGCGCGGGCTGGTCACCGAGTTCTCCCGCGAGACCTTTGACCCCAACAGCAGCCTGGCCCGGATCGGCGGCGGCTCGCTGGGCGGCAAAGCCCGCGGGCTGGGCTTTGTCAACCTCATGCTCACCCAGCGCAACCTGCGCGACAAGTTCAATGGCGTGCAGATCGAGATCCCGGCTGGCGTGGCGGTCGGGACAGATGTCTTCGACGAGTTCCTGGAACAGAACCACCTGCGCGACTTCGCCCTGGGCGCTGCCGACGACGGCACGATCACCCGCCGCTTTGTCGACGCGCCGGTCTTCCCGGAGGCCGCCCGGCGCGAGCTCGAGGCCTTTTTGGATCGCGTGCGCGAGCCGCTCGCGGTGCGCTCATCAAGCCTGCTCGAGGACTCGCAATACCATCCCTTCGCCGGCGTCTACGCCACCTACATGATCCCGAACGACCAGGCCGACCCGCGCCTGCGCCTGCGCGAGTTGATCGACGCGGTCAAACGGGTGTACGCCAGCACCTTCCATCGGGCGGCCAAGGACTACATCAAGGTCACCTCATATCGCCTGGAAGAGGAGAAGATGGCTGTGATCGCCCAGAAGCTGGTCGGCGCGCGGCGCGGCCAGCGCTTCTACCCGGATCTCTCGGGGGTGGCGCGCAGCCACAACTTCTATCCCATGCCGCCCCAGACGGCCGCCGACGGGATCGCGTCGGTGGCCCTGGGCCTGGGCCGGTGGGTGGTCGATGGCGGGATGACGGTCCGCTTCTCGCCGCGCTATCCCCGCCACTTGATGCAGTTCCACTCGCCCGCCGACGCCCTGCGCAACAGCCAGAGCGCCTTTTACGCACTGATGATGGACGACGGCACACCCGGGCTGGCCGAGGCCGGGATCGAGCGGATTGGCCGCCATCCGCTGCGCGCGGCCGAGCAGGACGGCTCGCTGCGGCATGTCGGCTCGACGTATTCGCCCGACAACAACGCGCTGTATGACGGGCTGTCGCGGCCAGGACCACGGGTCGTCACCTTCGCCCCGATCCTGCGCGACCGCGCCTTCCCACTCCCCGATATCCTGATGGCACTGCTCGAACTCGGCCGGTCCGGGATGGGCACCCCGGTCGAGATCGAATTCGCCGCCAATCTCGAACGACCAAGCGGCCAGCCCGCCCATTTCGGGGTGCTGCAGATGCGCCCGCTCGTGCTCAACCGGGAAAGTGAAGAGCTGGAGATCGCGCGTTTGCCACGCGAGCGCCTGGTGTGCGACAGCGCGCACTCGCTGGGCCACGGCGCGCTGACCGATATCCGCGACATCGTCTTTGTCGACCGGGCGGGCTTTGACCGGGCCGTCACCCGCGACATCGCTCAGGCCGTGGGTGAGATCAACGCCAAAATGGTCGATGCGGGCCGGCCATATCTGCTGGTGGGGATGGGCCGTTGGGGGACGCTCGATCCGTGGCTGGGCATCCCGGTCAAATGGGATCAGATCTCCGGCGCGCGGGCCATCATTGAAGCCAACTTCACCGACACGGTTGTCGAGCCTTCGCAGGGCTCGCATTTCTTCCAGAACATCACCAGCTTTCAGGTGGGTTATCTCACGGTCGGAGTCAATGACCTGCTGGACTGGGAGTGGCTGATGGCGCTGCCTCTCGTCGAGACGCGCGGGCTGGTCCGGCATGCCCGGTTGGACGCGCCGCTGAGCATCCTGATGGACGGCCACAACCATCGCGGGGTGGTGGTAAAGCCGGGGTAGACGAGCGGATCCGACACCTGTCTGAATCGCGGATTCAGAAGATGACTCGGATGTCGCGGATGGGCTCGTGCCATTTGGCGGCGACGATCCGTTTCATCCGCGTCATCCTCTGCATCCGCGATTCAGACAATAGGTGGGCACCCCGAGCATCGGTTCAGATGGGGCCCACCTGCGAGGTGGGCCCCATCTATTGAGATCCAATTGGGCCCTACTTCGCAGGTGGCCCCCA
>JBDSIP010000268.1:0-13758 GCA_039917915.1 Thermoflexales bacterium | reverse complement strand
GTGCGTGGCTGTTCTCATCAAGTGGCCATGGTCACCTAAAAAGGCACCGCCGGGACCGCTCTTCGGCCTTCTTCATTTCGTCCAACACCGCGCTCAGCGCGACGACGATCTTGAGGATCTACACGCTGCGCTGGGAATGCGAACTCGGCAACTGGTGGTTGAAGCAAAGTCTCGGCTTGGGCGACTATCGCGTGCGGTCGCTCGACGCCATTCTGCGCTGGCATGCCCTGGTGTTCGTCGCGTATGCCTTTCTGGGCGTGCGGCGGGCCGAAACCTATCGGCCGGGCAAACCGCTCGCTCCGTTTGCGAATATGCTCAACGAACATCGGAAATGGCACTTTCGCCAACTGGTCCAACACATCGCGGGCCTCGCACGCAATGGCCGCTCCGATCAGCCGATCCTCGAGAGCGTCGCGCCGACGTTGTCCGCCCTTCGTGCTCGTCGATCTTCTTCGCAATTTCGCCCCCAGCCAGGGCGCGCCCTGCTGCGCCTGATCACGGCGTAAGCGATGCCCACTCTGCGGGCTGAGTTGCCAAACTCCAGTACCCAAGTGCTCACCGCATGATACGTCTCAAGACCAATCACTCGGCGCGTCTTCGAAAGGGTCGGGTGATCGGGCGTCCTTTCATCCAAACTCAGGCCCAGAATGTCTCGAATCGCCGGCGAATCGGCCACCCGCCAGGCAATCCCACGTTCAGAATCAAGTCCCTCGAAATAGCCCACCATCAGAGCCCGAAAATACAGCCCCGGCGGCAAACTCGGCCGCCCCATTTTAGGCGCATAGAACTGCTCGCAAAGCTTCTCAATGTGCGCGTCAAACCCCGCTGCCCGCAGGATATCGTTCAATCGCGCTTAAAACGGGTGTCCGGACCCCTAGCTACCACGGTGACGCAACCAAAAACGTCTCTTGCTTCGGCTTACTCTTGCCCATTGCCATACGAAACAGCGTAGTACTTCGCATCCAACGTGTCCAGCCACTTTTTACGGGAGTTTGGGACTCTATCCACGGGCTGTCAGGGCTTGGGCGTTTTGGTCGGCGGTTTGGCCGGCGTCGGCGGTGGCTCCAGGGTGGGTATCGGTAGAATCGGCGTGGCAGTTGCCGCAGCCGTTGTTGCGGTCGGCGCCGCGCCCGTAGTCGCCGTCGGCTGGGCGCCGGACGGCGTGGACGTCGGCTGCGCTGGCGGGCTGGTTGGCGCTGGGCCGCCCCCCGGGTTATTCGACGGTGTGGCCGTTGCTGCTTCGGGCTGCGGAGTCGCGGAAATTGCGGTCGCAACGATGGGCGGTCGCGTCGGCACGGGTGTCGGCGTGGGCAAATCAGGCGAAAGGGTCGAAGTGGGTTTCCCGGGATCCAACGCTGTTGTCGGGGCGACGGTCGCATCGCCGCCAATCAAAATGGACGTGCCACCCGTTCCTCGCGGAGTCGGAAGCGCGATCAAGGGTGAGGTGGGAGTCGCGACCTGGCCAGGATCGCCGCCACCGCCAGAGGTGCGTCCAAGCACCAGGACCGCGGCAAGCGCAATTGTCAGCGCCACAGCGCCCAGGGCAAACAAAAGCCCAACCGGCGCGCTGCTCTTTTTCTGATCCGGAGCTGACGCCATCAGAACGGCCGCAGTAGTGTTGTCGGTTGTCTTGTTGGCGAGACCCGTCTCCACAAGCACTTCGGCGGCGCGTTGCGGCTGCGGGTTGCGCTTCAAAATCGCCCGCATCTGATCGTCGGAGACTACGCCATGCAGACCATCGGTGCACACCAGCACCGTATCGCCCGGCGCGAGAGTGAACTGGCGCTGCTCGGATGTGTTGTTCGACGCGGCGCCAAGCGAGCGGGTAATCACGCTCCGCATCGGGTTTTCCTTCGCCTGTGCCTCGGTCAGCACCCCCCGTTCGACCTGCTCATGGACCCAACTGTGATCCCGGGTAATCCGCTCATTGCGCCCGTCGGCATGAAAGAGGTAGGCCCGGCTGTCGCCGACATGCCCAACAAACAGCGTATTTCCAACTACAACGGCCACCACAATTGTCGTCGCCATGGAGGCGATGGCCGGGTTGCGCGCAGCCTCTTCCTTAACCGCGGCGTTGGCCTTGCGAATGGCGTTATCGATCGACATGCGCGGGTCGGGGTTGGGATCCGCATAGAACGCCTGATAGGCGACGGTCGATGCGATCTCGGAGGCTCGCCGACCGCCCTGTGCGCCACCTACCCCATCGCAGACAATCATCAGCACGCCCTTGCGGGCGATCTGCGGATCACGCGGAACGACCACGATCACGGCGTCCTGGTTCTCGGCGCGCGGGCCCTGATGGGTGTGCTTGCCCCAGGCGAGGCCAAGCGCGCCATTGGGCTGGTTTGAGACAGGCCGTCGAGAAAGCGTCTTTTGTGTCATCGGAGGTGGCAGTGTGATCGCTAACGAATCGTGAGGTTACCCTGGGCGACGGCCTGATCGGCGGCGAAGATGCGATAGGTCCAGGCGCCGGCTGGGATTGGGGGCACATAGCTCAGCATGGCTGACGTGCGCGTAACGTAAGGATTACAGCCCGTAGCGGTGATCACGCAAATATCCCCGGCATCGGCCCGTATTTTGCCGTTCAGCAGCCACTCCACGCGCACGGCAGTGCCAACCGGGAGCGGGTTCTGCCATGTCACATAGACCCGCCGAATACCGCGCGCGAAGCTGACCTCGTTGTTGGCGCACGCGCCATCGCTCAGCGCGGCGCAGGCTTTCGCCCCGCCCAGCAGACCGCCGAAGCTGCCGTTGACGCTGATGCTGGGGAAGGTCAGGACCGTTACGCTCGGAACCGTCCCGGTGCCCGTGACTTCGGCAGTCGGCCCGGTCGGGGACACCCCTGCAGAGGGTGTTAACGGAACTGTCACAGTGACGGAGGGCGTGTTTGCCAACCCAAGGTTGCGCGTGATCGTTGGAGATCCCGCCAGTGTGCCGGTCGGGCCGACCGTGCCAGATAGGGCCGCAGTGCCCGTTGTTCCGACGCTGATATGCGGAAGAACTTGGATCGACCCGGGGGTGACGACCGAGACAGCGCTTACGGTTGGCGAGGGAGCCAGCGACGGACCCAACGGCGCACCGGTCGTTGCGGTCGCAGCCGGAACCTGCGTGGCAGGTGGCGCCGGGCGGGTCGACGCAGGAGTCACCGCTACCGTCGGCGGGACAGCCGTTGCAACGGGACTCGCGCCAACGCGGGTGGGCTCACGGGTTGGCGCCGGCGGATTCCCGAGGGCCAGTCCACCACTTGACGCAACTACCGCCAAGGCCCCGACCAGCGCCAGACACAGACATACACCGACCAGGCCAGCAACAGGCAGCGCGAGCCGCGAGAGGAGCCCAGGTTTGGGCGTGACGACTTCAACGGGCGCGGGCGCGGCAGCCGCCATTACCGGAATACCCTGCATCGCTGCCTCCCCTCCCGCGCGAGGCGCGACCGGAGGCAGCTTGACCGTGGGCGCCACCGTAACAACTTTGGCAAACGTCGCTGTGCTTGCCGAGTCAGCGGCGCCATCGCCAATGACGAGCACGGTGATGTTGTCGGGCCCACCCGCATCATTCGCGGCGGCAACAAGCATGCGCGCGCCATCGTTCATATCCGGTTGGCGCATGGCCCGCGCGATTTGCTCATCCTGCACGGTTTCCCACAACCCGTCCGAGCAAAGCAACAATCGATCGCCAGGCTTCCAGTCGAAGTAGGCGATATCAGCTTTGGCGCTGATGGGGTGCCCGAGCGCGCGGGTGAGGGCGCTGCGTTGGGGGTGCTCGGCGGCCTGCTCGGCCGTGATGATGCCCGCCCGCTGCTGCTCCGCAACCCAGGAGTGATCCTGGCTCAGCACCTCGAGATTGCCGTCACGCATACGGTAGGCGCGCGAATCGCCAACATTCGCAATGCAAATCTGGCTGCCGCGAATCACGGCCGCGACGACCGTCGTCCCCATTTGGGCGCGCTCCCGGGTGAGCATTTGCTCAAACCGAATGCCCTCAGCGGCTTCGGCAATGGCCTGCGTGAGGGCGGCCCCAACATCGAATGCCGCCTCCCCTTCTGGCGGTGAACCGGCATCGTTATAAAAGCGCTCAGGGATCACCCGGGCGGCGAGTTCGGACGCCACTTCACCTGCGGAATGGCCGCCCATTCCGTCCGCGACAAGATACAGGCTCCCGCGCGCGGCGCGCATGGAGGCCGGGACCAGATCAGGCGGCAGCGCATAGCGATCCTCATTGTTCTGGCGCGCCTTGCCTGTATCGGTGATTGCCACTGCCGCGGGCATGGAGTGCGTCTGGGTGTCTTCGGTTGAACTCATCAGTTTTCCTCGTCTGTGACTGTTTTCCTGCCGAGGCTCGGCTCAGATTGTCTGGATCTCCGCGGTGGTGTCGGCAAACTCAATCTTGTCACCCACCTTGATCTTCATAGGCGACGTTACCTTCTCGCCATTCAGTTTGGTGCCCGATGCCGATTGCTGATCAGCCAGAAAGAGCTGGTCGCTTTCGGCATAGATCCGGGCATGGCGGCGTGAGACGAACGGGCTGTCGATCTGCACCCGGACCGTGCTCCCGTCGACTTTGCGTCCGATGCTTGTCTCCGAGTCGCCTGGCACGCCGAGCGGAAAGACGTTGCCAGACAGATTCCCGGATGTCATTGCGAGTTTTGCCAGACCGGGTTTGAAAACCTGCGTGGCGCCCACTGGCGCGCCAAACACCATTGTCGGTTGCGGCGCGGCTGGCGCGGGCGCAAAAACGCTTGTTGCGCCTTCTCCGGACGACCCCATTGGCATGCCACCCATGGGCATCCCTCCCATGGGCATCCCTCCCATGGGCATCCCACCTGTTGGCGGCATGGGTGATCCCATATTCATATCCGAGAAAGGCACGTTGCTGACCGAAGTGGCGCCTTCGCCGGCGTACCCGCTCACCCCCATGGCCAAGTGGTCTTTGCGCCTGCGGTTGCGTTGCGCCAGCAGCGCGATCAGCGAAAACAGAAGTACCGGGAGGCCAACTGCCACAACGGCCACCGGAATTGCTACGCCGGGGTTGCGTTGTGCCTGACACAACAAATCGCACGCGCGAGTCGGAGCCGGGGTTGGTGTTGGCGGTGGGGCCAGCACGCCAAACTCAAAATCTCGCGACGAGACATTTTGCGCATCCGCGACAGCCCGCACGGTGAGCTTGTGCGGCCGGGCCGCATCAAGCTGGTCAGTCCGCAAAACGAAGCTGTAAGGAGGTTGTTCCGACGATTTGACCTCGCCGCCATCGACCGAGTACTCAACCCGCGCGAGTTTGCGCGCCTTCAAGGCGGGTTCAATGGTGACCTCGGCGCTATAGGGAAGCTTCTGCGGATCGACCTCGACACCACCCGCCTTGAATGCCACCGCGGTCAGCTCGGGCTTGATGGGCAGCAATGCGGTGTATTCGCCGCGATCCGTGGCGCGACCCGAAGGCTGGCTCAATTGAACCGTGAAGCCGTGGCGCTGGTTATCCGACGGGCTTGACGCCGTAAACGTCAGCTTGTACTGGGTGCGAAACTGGGTTTGCGTTTCCTGGAATTTCCCGAGCAAGCCGCTGGCGTCGTTTACGGTCTGGAACACCCCATCCGTCAGCGTTGCGAGCCGGCGCAGATAACTGTCCTCAATTTTCGACCCGACGCCGATGGCGATGATCGGGATTCGATCCTTGTTAGCCCGGGTGATGGGATCGTCGGCTGTGCACACCGAGCTCTTGGCATCCCGTCCGTCGGTAAAGAGCACGATCGCCCGCGACCCGGGCGTGCCCTCGCGCGCGGTCAGCACGATTGCCTTGCACAACGCATCGTAGAGCGGCGTTCCGGTCACGTCACCAAGGCGGGTGATGATGTTAATAATATCGTTGCGATTCGTCCCGGCGTTGACGAAGTTCGACTCCTTGCTAAGGTCGATCTTGGTCACATCCACATCGACCTTGCCCGTAATGGCGACCATTGCAACACGATCGGTGCTTGACACCGCGCCGAGCACGCTTTTGGCCGAATCCTTGAGCGCCTGGAGGTTTTGGCTTCCCCCCAGCATCCCAAAGTCAGTGACGAACATGTAGCTGGTTTTCACCCCCGGATTGACGACCTTTTCAACCCGAAGATCCGCGACAGCAACGCTCCCGTCGACAACCTGGAACGCTTGCGCCGTCAGCGCCGTCAGCGGTAGTCCAGCCGAGTTCACCGGTGTGACAACACAACTGACTTCGGGATACTTGTCGGAATCGCAGGTCGAGCTGACCGTAATTGATGGACCGCCGAGTTGGGCGCCCGCCGGAGCGGGAATCATAGCGGCAAGCAGTGCCGCAACGGTCAGGCCCTGACGGACGGTGATCCACATTTTGGGTGAGTTCATGTTTGTCACAGAATTCGGAAGACAGAATTGCCAAAGCGAACCGTTTCGCCGGGCCTTAGCGCGCGCGCGTCAGCAACGCGGGAGTTATCGACAAAGATGCCGTTGGTGCTCGGAGCCGAGGGGTTTTCTCTCACGAACCATTGGCTTTCGCGGCACAACAGCTCTCCGTGCGCGCTGCGGGAGATCGACGTATCAGCAGGATTGAGCAATGCCCGGGTAACCGTCGTCGGTGTCTCGCCGACCAGAATGACCTGACCGTCCGCTTCTCGACGCAAGCGCAGCGGGGCGAAGCCCTTCATCGTCATGTCAAAAGCGGGCGCCGCGCCTGGGGCAACCGATGGCGTTGGAGTCACGGCCGGCCCTCGGCTGCCCGTGTCGGGACCACCCGCATGGAACGGCGCTTCATAGGTAAAGGCGCGGGCCATCTCCTCGGCATTTCGAAAGCGATCCGCCGGGTTCTTCTCCAATGCCTTCATGACCGCCCACTCGATGCGCTCCGGTATGGCCGGGTTTACCTTACGGAGTGGCACAGGCCGCACCCGGAGGTGCTGGGCGAGCACGTCGGGGTCCGAACCCGTGAACGGAGGTTTTCCCGCCAGCATTTCATACGCGATGATCCCGAGCGAATATAGATCACTCTGGGGAACAACGCGCGCGCCATTGGCGGCTTCAACCGACAGATATTTCACCTTCCCCACAACCATGCCGACCGACGTCGCCGATGGCATGTTGGCAAAATGCGCGACCCCAAAGTCAATGACCTTCACATGTCCGGCCGGGTCGAACATGATGTTGCTCGGGGTGACGTCGCGATGAATGATGTCCCGTTTGTGCAGATAGGCCAGCGCATCACATGTCTGTCCAGCGATACGGATGACGTCAGCCAGAGTCAGCGTTCCAGCCCGCATGCGGTCGAGCAGCGTTCCGCCGCCCAAATACTCCTCGACCATATAGGGAGGGTTTGAATTCGCGCTGCCGCCATCGATCTCTACGCAATGCGGATGGCGGATCGAGGCGCCAACCGTCAGTTGCTGCTCGAATTTGTGGCGGAAGAATTTCCCTTCGGTGTCATACGAAACCGTGCTCAGGAACTTGATCACCACCTGGCGGCCGTCCGACTTGGAAATGGCCCGATGCACGACGACCTGACCGCCCTCTTTGATCTTCTCTTTGATATCGTATCCCTCGAGCCCGTTCGCTGCCCCGGGCTTAACGGCTGACGGTCTGGGTGGCGCCGCCACGGGCGCGACCACAGGCGCAACCTGACGTATCTGAGGCGCGACCACCCCGTTGAGCACGGCCAGTGTGACGTTTCCGATCGTAAACTGGGTGCCGGACGGAACGCGCTCCTGATAGGCGCGCATGCCCTTGACATACGTGCCATGCGCGCTGCCGAGGTCCTCCAGGGTGAAGATGGCGTTGGCAAAGGACACCTGCACATGCTTGCGTGAGATCAACGGCTCGTCGATGACGATCCCGCAATCGGCATCGCGGCCGATCACAATCGGTTGGGCGCCCACGTTGACCTGCCGCCCTTGATGGTTACCCGACAACACGACGACACGGGGGAGCGTTGAGCCCGTCTTGCCCCGTTTCATCACGAGTACAACAGCCAAAGCGATCCCTGCGATCGCCAAAATCGCCAGGATGATCAGCACGGGTGACAGACTGTTGGTTCCCAAAAGGCGCTCCGTTTGTCCTCATCGTCGGCCGGAATCAGTTCCGCGCAAGCATATCATGTTCGGCCTCCGCTCGGGCGCATTTTCTCGCTAAGAAAACGTCATCGGCGTTCCCAAATCCCTTCCACGTCACTGACCCGATTCGGGGCGTAAACGAGATACGTCACTCCTCCGACCCGGAAGGCTCGACCGTTCTCGTATTGCAGATACTCGCCATCGCCTCGCACGAGACCATCCGTAGGAATTGCGATCACAGCGCCTAGCGCCGACTGGATCGCCGGGTTTGCGCACCACGCCCGGCCGAAACTCCGCCACGGCACGCCACTGTCCTCGGGGCGCTTGTCGGAAGAGCGACACGTATAGAGGCGGCGCTGGTCTTCACCGCCTGGATCACGCCATGTATCAGACACCTGCCAGGCCCGCAGATCGTTCGCAAGGACATACAGTCGTTCGCCGGCGAAGCCAGGGCCCTGGCCGCCCACCTCGAACAGGATCATCAGACCGCCGACGAAACTCTGAGTCTGATACCGTCGCCCGCCAACGGATTCACCGTCCGGGCAACCCAGCTTTCTGAGGTCGGCGGTTTCCAGATCAAACGGATTTACCCGATGGCACGCTGGTGTTGAGAGCGCGAGTGCCGCGACGCCAAGCCCGCCCAGTGTGATGATCAGAGCCATCGACGCCAGGAGCAGCCAGGGTGACAGGACACTCCGCCGGACAGGAGCATCGCTGCGCTGGGACCCGCGAACCGGAAGCGTCGGCTGGGCCACAGCCGCGCGCATCCCGGTCGCGGAGGACCCCGCGGGCGGGCGTGTCCCAGTCCCAGGCAGGGTGAGTCTCGAGGCGGGTTGACGTTGACCAAAGCTGGCTTGGGCAGGCGAAACGGGCAGATTCGGCGCGGCCAGAACGCCAGGCCGGGCGGCGACGGGGGCGATCGGAGGACGGATCTGGGTGGGCGGCGGTGACGCGTCGCGCGCAAGCTCGCTAAACAGACGGGCGACCTCGCCGGCGCTGGCGAGCCTATCCTGAGGGCGCTTGGCCATGCTTCGATCAATGACACTCTGCAGTTGAGCCGGCAGATCCTGGCGTGCTTCCACCAACCGTGGGATTGGATCGGTTAAATGGCGCATGATGATCCCCGTCGGTGTTTCGGCCTGGTAAGGTGTGCGGCCGGTGAGCATCTCAAAGAGGATTGCGCCCAGTGAGTACAGATCCGTGCGCGTGTCAATGCGCTCGCCGCGCGCGTGCTCCGGGCTCATATATGCGGGCGTTCCGATTAACCCGCCTCGCGTCAGCGACACTGCGGCGTGGTCAAGCAGCTTGGCGATGCCAAAGTCAACGATGCAGGGCTGATCGTCGCCGTCAAAGAGGAAATTCTCCGGCTTAAGATCGCGGTGGATGACTCCCCGGGCATGGGCGAAGTCGATTCCGGCGGCAACGCGATCGAGGATGCGCTGGATCTCAACGAATGGCAGCGGCCCGCGCCTCAGCCGCTCGGCAAGCGATCCGCCTTCCATATAGCGCATGACGATGAACGGTTGGTATCCGTCCTCGCCGTAATCGTAGATCGGCACGATGGCGCTGTGTTCGAGCGTCGCGATGGTCTTGGCTTCCCGCTCGAAGCGCATCCGGAAAGTCAGATCGTGGGTGAAGGCGGGCGGCAGCACCTTGACCGCAACCACCCGGTCAACGTTGGGATCGCGCGCCTCGTACACGATGGCCATGCCGCCCCGGCCAATCTCGCGCACAATGCGATAACGGCCGATGGTTTGCGTTGTCACGACCGGACTCTCGTGGAGTGCAGACAATAACGCAAGTTGCAAACAAGGCAGCCTTGCGGATGGTCCATGACCTATCTCCAGAACCCGGAAATCAGCCCGGGGAAACGTTGATCCTGAGACGAGAACGTCGCCACGATATCGGCCAGACGCATCGCCAGTCCGCCCTGATATCCCTGAAAGCTGGCCGGCCCAACCTCGCGCATGATGCTGCCCGGTTTAACCCGTCCAAGCGCTGCGCGCAATTCAGCCGACTTGCACCACACGACGCCAAATCCACGCCACGGCACCCCGGATTGCTCGGGTCTCTGGCCAGGGGTTGCCTGGCAGGTGTACCACGTATCCGGGTTATCACTGCTCTGTCTGAACGAATCGCCATCTCGATAGGCCCTTCCGCCATCGATCAGGACATAGACGTTCCCGCCCACAGGCGATTTGGGGTCGGAACCGTGATCGAACACGATCATTCGCCCGCGCTCGAATTCCTGCTGCAAATAATTGAGCGTTGTCAAACTGCCATCCAGGCAACCGAGTCCGCTGAGGACGGCGTTGGCCACGCCGATCGGATTGCCCCCGGCGCAGGCCGTTCGCGTGAACGCCAGGCCAGCCGGCACCAGAGTCATTTCGAAGCCGAAGTTGCTGTCCGAGCTGTCGGGCCGATCTTGATGTACCTCAGCCGCGAGCACGTTCAGTCCCGTCACCAGGCCCGAGGCGTCGATTTCGGAATCGACAGATTGGGTTTCCGACAAAAGGGCGATGTTCGCCAGCGCGTAGGTGCCCGACGTGATCACGCCTCCCGGCAGGTTGTCGCGCAAGACTTCGACGCCATTCAAATAGACCACGACACTATCATCACGCCAGACTCGCACGAAAAGCGCCGATAAGCCCCCGATGTTGGTCACCGTAAACGGCTGCCGAAAGTAAGTCGTCGTGCGTTTCTTCGCGGCATCGGTCCCGAATGAAAGGGTCGTGGTCTGCCTATCACCGTAACCAAGATCTGCCTGACCGGATTTCCAGCTAGAATCGTCAAAGCCATATTCCTTCCACTGAGCGCCAGGGTCTGCGGACGCGTCAAAGTACCGCCAGCACGAAAACCGGGGAATCACGATGGCGTGAGCGGGGCGCACGCCTGCGCAATTCAGTATCGGCCTGGGTGATCCGACAAGCACGGCAGACCGCGTCGGAACGGCCGTGCGCGCGGGAAACACATTCGGAGATTGCGGTCTGGTCGTCGCTGTTGCAGCAGGGATCGGCGTTGCCGTCCGAACGAGAGTGGCCAGGATCGCCGACGATACCGTCGCTGCAATCGTTGCGGGAGTTGGGGCGGTTGACGCAACCCCGGCCGGGACAAATGGCGTGCCTGCTGGCGTAGTCCGATTTGCGCCAGTCACCGTCGGCGCAAAGGCGGGCGTCGCGCTGCCCGAATTCGAGAGCACCGCGACCAGCGCAACGAGCGCGCTAAGCACAATGACACTCGCCAGGATGCCGATGAGCAATTTGGGCGGAATGCGTAGTTTCGGCGCGGCCGGCGGGACAATCGAGTCAGACACAGCCGCGGGATGGCCGGGCAGAAACGCGGGAACGACCGCGGACCGTTCGGCGACGGACGGAGGGGGCAAGACCTGAGTCTGATTGAGGATGCGCGCAACGCTGTCAGCGGAACGGGCCGCAGATGCGCGAGCCGCGACAACGACCGTGGCGGGCTGCAGCGGCTTACCCTGGGCCGCGGCCACCAAATCACGGGCAAACTCAGAGGCACTGTCGTAGCGCTGGTTGCGATCCTTGGCCAGGGCCCGGGCAAGCGCGTACTGGGCAGCCACAGGCAACTGCGGCACGCGATCGCGCGCATCCGGAATGTCGTTCATGAGATGGGCTTTCATGAAGCCGGTCATGGTTTCGGCGACATACGGGGTTTGACCCGTCAACATCTCGAATGCCATCACGCCCAGCGAGTAAACGTCGCTCCGGCCGTCCAGGGCGATGCCCTCCCACTGCTCGGGGCTCATATAGGCCGGCGTGCCGATCACGCCCTGGGTCAGGGCCGTCCTCGATTCCGAAATGCGCGCGATTCCAAAGTCGGCGACGCGGGGTTCGCCTCCGCGGTCAAAGACGATGTTGGCCGGCTTGAGGTCGCGATGAGAGATGCCGCGGCCGTTGGCATAGTCGACGGCTGGCGCGATGCGGCCGACGAGATCCGCCGTTTCCGGGAGCGGCAGCCTGCCCAATGCGAGCCGCTCGGCCAACGAGCCGCCCGCCATATATTGCATCACGAGATAGGGCTGTCCGTTTTCTTCGCCGTAGTCATACACCGGGACGATCCCGGGATGCTCGAGCGACGCAATGACTTTGGCCTCGCGTTCGAACCGGGTTCGAAACATCGTGTCAACCATCAACTCGCGCGGCAACACTTTGACGGCGACTGCCCGCTCAAAGCGCGGATCGTGCGCTTCGTAGACACCAGCCATTCCGCCCCGCCCAAGCTCGCGCTTAATTTCGTATCGCCCGATCTTGCTGAACAATTCTCACTCCGCCGATCAACCTCTAGCCGACAGCGTTCCCCCGCGCGCGCATCACGGCGGCGCGCGTGTCGATCCTTCTATCGCTCGATATTCCACACCCTGAAGTTGATGTACTTCGTGATTGCGCCCGCTTTGTGATCGTCGTCAAACATCCCGGTCATGATTGCGACGTCTCCTGGCTCGGTCCACTTCGCCAGATCGAAAATCGCCCCGCTCCACACGCCGTTCACCCAGAATGTGCCGCGGTCGCCATACGCATACAGCGCGACTTTGTTGAATGCCCCCCGTCCGGTCGACAAGTTGGTCACTGTGCCCGATGACGTCACGGGCGAATTGGCATTGTCGTTTTCGATCCGTCGAAGCTCCCACACAGTCGTTGACTTGATCACAAAACGGTAGTGCGAACCGGCGTCGTCGTCGACGCGGAAAAATAAACCATAGTCGAACGGACCTTCCGTGGCGCCAAAGGGATTGCCAAACTCGACTTCGGCGACAAAATCCTTGGCATACACGTCCGGCCGAAGCCAGGTCACTTTTTTGGCCCCCGGCTGATGGACGAGATCGCCTGACACCGCGGCCAGGGCCAGATTGTCATCGATTTTAAGGGCTTCGAGCGCCTTTCCAATCGCGGTTGCATCGCGGCCGGCCAGGTTAATGGGTCCCGCACCCGGCGTTGCAGCCACGGTTGCGCGTCCGGTCGGCGTTGCTGATGCCAGGCGCGTGCCGGTGGGCGTCGCGGTGCGGGCCGGAGTCGCCGTCGCAGCAGGGCGTGCCGTCGCCGTTGCGACGGAGGTTGGCACGGACGTGACAGTAGGCCGCGCCGCGGGCGTGTCGGAAGCACGCGCAACGACGGCCGTCGCGCGGACAGGCGTTGAGGTCGCGCCGGCCGCCCGGATGCCCTCCATGATGGGACCGCTCAGGGAAGCGCAGACGCACACGACGGCTGCCAGGGCAGCAACCCCAATCCCGATCGCAATGAACAGGCCTGTGCGGGATTTTTTGGGTGGTGCGCCGATCGATGGGCCGGATGCCAGGGGATACGACGGCGCTGCCGGGTAGGCATTCGGTGGAGGACCAACAGGCAGCGGCATGTTGATCGGGCTTGCAGGCTGGGCGTCCGGCGGGACAATGGCATGCGGCCCTGTCACTTCGATCGATGGCGAGGGAGCAGGGGGCGTGCCGGGCGTCGCGGCAACGCCCGGCGCGGGCATCCCGATCGGCCAAACCTGTGTCGCTGCTGCCACCATGCGCCCGTCCGCGATCGCCTGGAGGTCGGCCGCCATGGCAACCGCATTGGGGTAACGCTGATCGGGGCGTTTGGCCAGCGCACGTTGGACGATCTGCTGCAGTGGCGCCGCGAACGATGAAGGAGCGTTGAGAACTGCTGGCACCGGATCAAACAGGTGGGCCTTCATGAAGCCCGTCA